>DASVUT010000537.1:0-6251 GCA_036386955.1 Sphingomonas sp.
ATTGGAGCCCGTCGGCCGCGGCAAAACCCATCTCATGGGCCGGCTCTGCATGGAGCATGACATCGTCGCCGCGAATGTGGGGCTGCCCGAGGGCACCCGCGCGGGCGATGTTTTGATTTTCTGCGACACCGGCGGTTACGACAGGAGCATGTCTTATGTATTTGGCAGAGGTTGAAGCGAGCGCAGCGGAGGCCCGGACCGAAGAACGGCCGAGCACCCTGCCGCCGCTGCCCAGCGACCGCTGGGAGCATTTCCCCCACTCGACCTTCTCGCACCACGGCAAAGCGTGCTGCGACGTTGCGCGCGAGTGGGTAGCGTCGATGGATTACGCCATGCTCAACGGTGGCGACCTGGCGAGCGGCCCGCGCTGGATCCGCGCCCGCTACAGATGGGGCGCATCCAAATGGCCGATGCACTGGTGCGAGGTGGTCGAGCGCAAGGTGATCGATTGCGGCGCCCATGCCGCGCTCGCCCACCACGTCTTCACCGCGCGCGGTCAGACCAGCTTCCACGCCCAATTCGTGCAGCGCTACAGCCCGGAAGCCACCGACCAGTGGCGCAGTGCCTGGGAGGAGGAACAGGCCTCCTGCCATTGGCTGACCGACGACATCATCTACCACGAAGCTAATGCGCTTCTGGTCGGCGATGACGAAGTGAAGCTTTGGGACGGCAGCGCCGGCTGGTGGGTCAACGCCCGCCAGCAGGGCACCGGCTATGGCAACCTCCTTGCCGTTCGCATCTTCGCCCCGGAGCATGCCAATGCCGGCGGCGGCGACGGCTTCCGCTGGGGCGAACGGCGGTTGAAGCCCAACGTCTGGAACCAGATCGGCTGATAATCCGGTGGGCGCTCACGGGCGCCCACCGATCTCTTTCGATGCGCACCAACTTCCCTGCACGGCAGAAGCCGAGCGACATCTCCCCACTCGAAGCGGAAGTGATAGCGGAGCAGGCGGCGGCGCTTGCCCAATCCGGCCGCCGTGTCGAAGCCGCCCTCGCCGCGCTTGCCGAGGCCGGTGAGGCAGACCGGCCGCATCGCCTGAAAGCAGCCGCCGACGCGGTCTACGGCTTCTTCATCCAGCGGGAGATCGTCGGCCTGCGCGACCATCGAGGCGTGATCGCCCATCACGCCATCCCCCCCGCCGTGCTTGCCCGCCTCGGCGCGGCCTAGAAGCACAAGGCATCACGGGCACCTGTAACCCCGCCCTCCCTCGGCGCAGACAAGCCAATAGCCCTCCTTCGAATAGCGCAGGCGCAATCGAACCGCATGCCCGGGCGGGATGCCGGAGTGCGTGATATATTTAATAGTCAGGCTTCGTGACGGGGGAGTCCCTCTCACCACGCGCGTTATGCTCAGTTTCGCCGTGATGGCGACGTTGATGCCCCACTCGTCAAGGACTTCATGGTCCACATCCTCCACAAGCCCGTAGACGACGAGGTCACTGGTTCGATCGCGGGCAACCGGAGCGCAGGATGCGAGAGGCGCCATCGCCGCCGCCAGGATCAACGGAAATGAAGCAGAAAACCTCACGACCTCACTCCGTCCTGAGCGCTTCAATCGCGCGCTGAGGGACGCTCACCGCCAAAGCTGTCCTTCGCGAACGATACGGCAATGATAGCAGGCGGACCGCCGATTGTCTTGATTGTACCATTCGTGCCGCCCGCCCGCCGATTCGCAGTCCTTACCATTTGGCGACAGGTCGAGCATACAGAATGGGAGGAGGCCGCGGAGCCATGTCCGACGACGATAGGGTTTCGACGAGAATAAAGATCCTTCGGCCATCTCGGACGAATAAACCGGGCAACGGCCAATTCCCAGCCGGGTCGCTTACTCCGTCCTGAGCGCCTCGATCGGGGAAAGCCGGGACGCGCGGATCGCGGGCCAGCCGCCGAACAGCAGGCCGACCACCGCCGAGAACAGGATCGCGCCGATGGACGTGCCGACGCCGATCGGCACTGGAAAGTCCGCCTGCGCCTGGAACACGGCGGCGGCGCCGATCGCCAGCAACAGCCCGATCGCGCCGCCGATCATGCACAAAACCGCCGCTTCGACCAGGAACTGGTTGCGGATGTCGCTGCGCTTGGCGCCGAGCGCCATGCGAAGTCCGATCTCCCGTGTCCGCTCGGTTACGCTGACCAGCATGATGTTCATGATGCCGATTCCGCCGACAAGCAGCGAAATGGAGGCGATGGCGACGAGTACCGCCTGGAAGATGCCCGTCACCATAGCGGACTCCTCCATGAACTCCTCGGTGGTGCGGATAATGAACGGGCTGCCCTGCCCCTCGCGCACCCGGTAACGGTCGCGCAGCAGCCGGCTTATTTCGCGCTTCACCTTGCCGAGGTTCACGCCGTCCTCGATGCCGACGAACAGCACTCGAAGATCGTCGGGGCCGAGCGGAAGATCGGACGTGAAGCGTTGCCGCGCCGCGCTGATCGGCACCAGCGCCACATCGTCGCTGTCCTCACCCAGGTTCGACCCCTTGGCTTCGAGAACGCCGACCACGGTGAACGGCACCTTGTTGACGCGCACCGTCTCGCCGATCGGATCGTAGTCGCCGAACAATTTCGAGACCACGGTGCGGCCCAGCACAATGGTTCGGCCCGCGGTGCGCACGTCGGCGTCCGAGATGAAGCGGCCCGTCTCTGTCGCCGCGTTGGTGACCACCGCATATCCGGGCGTCACGCCGATCGCCTCGGTCGACGCATTGCGGCCGCCGCTGACGATCTGGACGTTGGCGCGCAATTGCGGCGCGATCGCCGTCACACCCTCGATCTGGCGCTCGATCGACACCGCGTCACGCATGGTCAGCCGGCCGCGCTCCGCAACCGCGCCGCCGCTCTCGTCGTCGGGCACCGGAAAGACGATCGCCATGTTGGAGCCGAGCGAGTTGATCGCCCCCATCACCGACACCTGCGCGCCCGACCCGACGGCAACCGCGAGCACCACTGCGAACACGCCGATGCTGACGCCCAGCGTAGTGAGGATCGACCGCATCAGGTTCACGCGCAAAGCGGTAAGCGCGATGCCGAGGTTGAAGGCGGCGCGGCTCGCCGCTTTGCGGACCCGCGACGTCATGGCCGCACCAGTCTGCGGTCCGTCACCGGCGCATCCTCGATAACCTTGCCGTCGCGAAAGGTGATCCGGCGCGCGGCGTGGTCGGCGATCTCGCGCTCGTGCGTCACCAGAATGATGGTGTTGCCGGCGTCGTTCAGCGTCTGGAAGAGGTGCATGATATCTTCGGAGGTTTGGCTGTCGAGCGCACCGGTCGGCTCGTCGGCGAGCAGCAGCAGCGGCTCGGTAACCAGCGCCCGGGCGATCGCAACGCGCTGCTGCTGGCCGCCGGAGAGCTTGGCCGGCGAATGATCGAGCCGCTCGCCCAGCCCCATCGCCTCCAGTTTCTTCCGCGCCCGTTCCTGCCGCTCGGCGCGGCCGACGCCGGCGTAGATGAGCGGCACCGCCACATTGTCCAGCGCGGTGGTGCGCGGCAGCAGATTGAACTGCTGAAAGACGAAGCCGATCTTGCTGTTGCGAAGCTCGGCCAAGGCGTCCGAATCCATCGCGCTGGTCGCGGTACCGTCGATCCGCACGTCGCCTGAGCTCGGGACGTCGAGGCAGCCGATCATGTTCATAAAGGTCGACTTGCCGGAGCCGCTTGCCCCCATGATCGCGACGAACTCGCCCCGCGCGATGGCAAGCGACACGCCGGCGATGGCGTGGACGATGCCGCCGCCGACCGTATATTCCTTGACCAGCGACAGCGTCTCGACGAGCGGAACCGTCATTGGCCGCCGCCGCTTTCACCCTCTTCGTCGCTTCCGCTTTCTTCCTTCTCGACGAGCGACTTGGAGCGCATCAGCACCTTCTCGCCGGGCTTGAGGCCGCCGGTCACTTCAACGAACTCCTCGCCCTGCAGTCCGAGCCGCACCGCGCGCCGGACCGGCTTGTATGGGTCGGCGCCGACCACCCAGACATAGACCGTCTTGTTCACCGGCGCCTTGGCCGGCGCGGGCGTTTTCTCCGCGCTCTTCTCTTCCTTCGGACGATCGCCGGCGCGCGGCCGGAAGCGGGTCGCGGCCACGGGGAGCCGTAGCACATTGGTTTTGCGCCCGGTGATGATGTCGACATTGGCGGTCATGCCCGTGAGCAGTTTGCCGGAGCTGTTGTCGACGTCGAGGATGACGAGGTAGCTGACCACGTTCTGCGTCTCGGTCGCCGACTTGCGGATCTGCCCGACCACCGCGGCGAAGGTTTCGTCCGGGTAGCTGTCGACGGTGAATCGGACCTGCTGGCCGACCTGCACCTGGCCGATGTCCGCCTCGTCGACCGAGGCTTCGACCTGCATGCGGCTGGTGTCCGCCGCGATCTCGAACAGATTGGGCGTCTGGAAGCTCGCGGCAACCGTTGCGCCCGGCTCGACCAGCTTGTTGACCACCACGCCGCTCGCCGGTGCCAGGATTCGGGTGCGCCGCAGCTCGAGCTGCGCGGTCGACAGTTCGGCCTGGTTCTGGGCGATCTGGGCGCGGCCGCCTTGCGCCTGGGCGATTGCGGTCTTGAGGGCCGCGCGTGCGGTGGAAAGGGCATTCTGCGCCTGGTCGATCTGGCCCTTTGAGATGAAGCCGCGTTCGGCGAGCTGCCTGCGCCGCGCATATTCGCGCTCCTGGATTTCGACGTCTGTGCGGGCGCGGGCGATGGCCGCCTCCGCCTGCGCGAGACCCGCCTGCGCCACGCCGACCTGGGCGCCGGTCTGCGCCACCCGGGCGCGGGGGCGGGTGCCGTCGATGACCGCAAGCACCTGGCCGGCGCGCACCGGCGTGTTGAAGTCGACATAAACGGCGGTGACCTGCCCCGACACTTCGGACCCGACCTTGAACGTGTTGAGCGCCCGGAGCTTCCCGCTTGCCGATACGATCCGCACCACCTCGCCGCGATCCGCGTCCGCGGTCACATATTCATAATCCGGCGGCGAAGGCACGGCGACCTTGTAGATCACGAACAGCAGAACGAGGGCGATGAGGCCCGACCACACCGGGTGACGACGCACCCACCCGAAAAACTTGCCCACTGTCCCTCCCCCGGCACCTCTTGTGCGAGGTGTATTAGTGGCAGCATACACACAAAAACCGGGGTGGGAAGGGCGCTCCTGCCGCAAATGCGCGGCGGAGGCGGATTCGCGTCAGCCGCAGTCCGGGCTGAACACGTAGCCTGCGCCCCGCACCGTTTTCAGGCACTCGGGTTTGGCCGGGTCCTTTTCCACCTTCTTGCGGATGCGGGTGATTCGCGTGTCAATCGAGCGGTCGAACGCTTCCATCTCCTTCGAATGCGCCAGGTCGAGCAGCTGGTCCCGCGTCAGCACCCGCCGCGGATGCTCGGCGAAGCACTTCAGCAGATCGAACTCCATCGCGGTCAGCGGCACTTCGGTGCCGTCGGCTTCGTAGAGCTTGCGGGAATCGAGGTTCAGCCGGCATTTGCCCATCTGCACCTCGCGCCCCATCGTCGCCGGCGACTCGCCGCCCCGGCTCGCGCGGCGAAGCACCGCTTTCACCCGGGCAAGTAGCTCGCGCGGGTTGAACGGCTTCGTGACATAGTCGTCCGCGCCGATCTCCAGCCCGACGATCCGGTCGATGTCGTCGCTCTTCGCGGTAAGCATGATGATGCCCGCCTCGCCGGACGCGCGTATTTCGCGGGCAAGGGTCAATCCGTCGTCCCCGGGCATGTTGATGTCGAGCACGGCGAGGTCGATCGGCCGCTGGCCCATGATCTCGCGCAGCGCCGTCCCGCCGTCCGCCTCGCTGACGGCCAAGCCGTTGCGGCGCAGATATTCGGCGACTGTGGAGCGCACATCCTCATCGTCGTCCACCACCACGACATGGGCGCTTGCGTCGCTCATGCGTCGATCAACGCGGAAACGAGGCAGCGTACGCCGGCGCGGGTGAACGGCTTTTCAAGCACCGGCCGACCGCTTTCCTTCAAGAAATTGTCCATGGAGGCCCCCAAAGTATCCCCGGTTACAAAGGCGATTCGCGACAAGAGCTGCGGCCGGATTTCCCGCACCCGCGCATACATTTCCGGCCCGCTGACGCCCGGCATTCGGAGGTCGGAGAGCACCACGTCGAAATCGTCGCGGTCGAGCGCCATCAACGCCGCCGCCCCGTCGGACGCAACGGTGACGTCGAAGCCTTCGCGCTCCAGCAGCTCGCGGATCGTCTCGGCGATGTCCGGCTCGTCGTCCACCACCAGCGCCCGGCGCGCC
>DASVUT010000538.1:0-8267 GCA_036386955.1 Sphingomonas sp.
CGCCCGCGATCGAGCCGAAGTCAGAGATGAGGTAGATCGCGGCAAGTGGCAGGCCGAAGGTCTTCAGATCGAGATCGTAGCGCTCGAACAGGTAGCCCGGCAGCCAGAAGAGGAAGAACCACCAGATCGGGTCGATGCAGAATTTGCCCAGCGCATAGCCCCAGGTTTCGCGATAGGTCGCGACACGGCCCCAGGACAGCGGCACCACCGGATCGGCGGGGTCCTGCCGGATATAGGCGAGTTCTGCCGCGGAAACCCGCGGATGCTGATCGGGCGAGCGATAGATCGCGAGCCATGCCACAAGCCAGATCAGCCCGAACACGCCCGTGATGTAGAAGGCGACGCGCCAGTCGAACGCCAGGACCAACGCGGGCACCAGCAGCGGGGTGACAATCGCGCCGATATTGGCGCCTGCGTTGAACAGGCCGATCGCATAGGCGCGTTCGCGCTGCGGAAACCATTCGGTCACGGCCTTGATTCCAGCGGGGAAATTGCCCGCCTCGCCGATGCCTAAGCCGAACCGCGCCATCGCAAACGTGGTGATGGAAGTGGCCAGCCCGTGCGCCATGTGGCTAATTGTCCAGATCACGATCGCCACGGCATAGCCCGCGCGCGCACCGATCGTGTCGACGATCTTGCCAAAGCCGATATAGCCGATCGCATAGGCCAGCTGGAACCAGAAGATGATCGCGGCGAAATCGGTTTCCGACCAGCCGAACTCGCTTTGCAGGGTCGGCTTCAGCACGCCGATCATCTGCCGATCGATGTAATTGATCGCGGTCGCTGCGAACAGCAGTGCGCAGATTACCCAGCGATAGCGCCCGACCCGTTGCGCCGCGGCACCAACCACCGGCGGAGTCCCGGGTCGCTCAGCCCCCGTTTTCGCCCCCCAATCGGCCATCGTCTCTCTCCTATGTTCGGCCTCTTAGCGGGCTCTGATCGTGCAATGGATTATGTGGCTTTTGCCGAACCGGGCCTCGACCCGGTCGCCTGGGACGACCGGGTGGACGCCCGTGACGGCACCGGTCGATATCCAGTCGCCTGCGGTCAGCGGCAGCCCGCGTCGAGCAGCATGTTCGAGAAGAAAACGGACCGCGCCGAACGGACCGTCGAGCATCGTTGCAGTGGTCGCCGCACCGGCCTCAGATCCGTTGATCAGCAACGCAACCGGCCATGTGTCCAGATCGACATCGTGCCATTCTGCAATGGCTGCGCCGACGACCAGACCGTTGTTGTTGCCGAAATCCGACACGGTCACCGCTGGACCGTCGGCGTTGATGCCGGGATAGGGCGAGCTTGCGATCTCAATGCCGACATGC
Organism: Sphingomonas sp.; assembly: GCA_036386955.1. GTDB lineage: Bacteria > Pseudomonadota > Alphaproteobacteria > Sphingomonadales > Sphingomonadaceae > Sphingomonas. The sequence goes on from DASVUT010000538.1 coordinate 1,320, forward strand.
ACCGCATCGACCAACCCGCGCGCCTCGTCCATCGACCATCGGGTCTTGCCGGGGGTGGGAGTAGCGCCCAGCCGGAGGAGGAATTCCGCCTCTGCGGCGGCAAATCCGCCCGCGAATACCGGCATCGCGACTGGCTCGGACGTTTCCGTGACGACCTGAGCCGCGAAGATCGGTCCTGCCAGCCGATCTATGCCCGCCAGCGCGGGCGCGATCTTGCCGACCTTCCAGCCGGCGATTGTCTCGTCTGCCAGCGCGATTGCCGCGTCCTGAATGCGGTATGCCTCGTCCAGTCCTCCCGGCGCGGTGCCAGGATAGGTAGCGATCGTCCGCCCGGCGCGGCGCGCCTCGACAAAGCTTTTGGCGACGCCCACGGCGTCCAACTCGTCAACTCCCACGCAAACCCCTCCCGATATTGACCGCAAGGCTATGGGAAACCGGTGTCATGAGCAAGCCCTTACCCAATGACTTCTGGCCATTGTCCCGCGAGCGCGGCACCGGCGGCGCTGACAACGGAGGCCATGACGGGCTCGTCTCGGGCGAGTTCGGGCGAGAAGACGATCCCGCGATCCGCAAGCCGCGCCACCAGCGTGCAAGGGTCTGCGTCGTGCGCCGCCTCGGCGAGCGGCGTGCCGAGCGGGTCGATGATTGCGACCCCCGCGCGACTACGTCCAATGACGAACGCCACCCATAGGCCCAGCGCCGCCGCCACTCGCCCGGGCCCGGCGCCTGCGCGCCGCCGCGCGATCAGCGTATCACCTAAGCGATACGGCAGCTTCTGCGTTCCGTCCTGCGCGATCTGGTCGAGCCGGTGGATGATTGCCGGATTGGCGAACCGCTTGAGCACCGCGGCGGCATAGGCCCCGAGGTCGAGCCCTGGAAGCGGCGGCAAGGTAGGGATGACCTCTTCGTGGATCATCGCCGAGATGAAGCCCGCCAGTTCGGCATCGCCTATGGCTTCGGCAACGCTCACGCGGCCGCGCAGCAGCCCGGCATAGGCGAGCGTCGAATGTGCGCCGTTGAGGATGCGCAGTTTGGCGCGCTCAAATGCCGCCACATCGTTGGTGACGATCGCGCCGACCGCGCCCAGATCGGGGCCGGGTTGGCCGGTGGCGCCGATGTCCTCGATCACCCATTGCGCGAACGCCTCACGCTGTACCGGCACCGCATCGCGAACGCCGAGCGCCTGTGCCACATCGGCGATCAGCGCGTCGTCGCTCGCTGGCGTGATCGAATCGACCATCGTCGCCGGCACCCGAACTTCGTCGGCGATCCAATCGGCCAGACCGGTGTCCCGGGCCCGGGCATAAGCAACGAGCGCGGACTTGAGCTTGGCACCATTGTCGGCAAGGTTGTCGCACGGCATCGCCACGAATGGCGCGGTACCGCTCGCGCGCCGCGACGCCAGGCCCGCGACGATCCATCCCACCACGCTGATGGGATGCAATTCCCGTGTGAGATCGCGGACAATATCGGGATGGGCCATGTCGAGCGTGCCGTCGGGCGACAGGCAGTAACCCTTCTCGGTCACCGTTGTCGTCACCAGGCGCGTGGCGGGCGCGGCAAGCAAAGCCAGCGTTTCGTTCGCCTCCGCCGGTCCCAGGAATGCGCCATGAGCACCCATGACGCGGCGGCTGGGCTCTGCATCGCGGATGGCGAGCGTGTATAGCCCCTGCTGCGCCGCCAGCGCGTCCACCGTGCCGCGACTACGCAGCGACACCGCTGCAATCCCCCAGCGCGGATCATCGCCGAGCAGCCGGTCGATATAGGCCGCCTGATGTGCGCGGTGAAAGGCACCGGGGCCGAAATGGACGATGCCCACCGGCGGCGGCGCGCTCCGCTGTGGGCGCTCGACTGTGGCGGGCAGGCCAGCAAGCGTGTCATAGGCCAGTCTCACAGCGTCACACCCCGCTTCCAGAGAGCAATCTCGCGCTCGCCATTGCGTTCGGCGGCGGTTTCCGCACCGCCGGCGATCGCGACCACCCGGTCGAGCAACGCCTCCTCCGCCACGTCGAAGCCATCGTCGATAACTGCGCCCGCGTCGAAGTCGATCCACCCGGGCTTGCGTGCCGCCAGCGCCGAATTGGTCGCGATCTTCACGGTCGGTACCGGAAAGCCGAGCGGCGTGCCGCGCCCAGTGGTAAACAGGATCATGGTCGCGCCCGCCGCCGCCAGCGCGGTACATGACACGGCGTCATTGCCCGGTGCCTCGAGCAGAGTCAGCCCCGCCACGCGTACCCGCTCGCCATAACCGATCACGTCGGTCACCTTCGCCCGCCCGCCCTTCTGCACCGCGCCGAGCGATTTCTCCTCGAGCGTGGTGATGCCGCCCGCGATGTTGCCGGGGGAGGGGTTCTCCGACACCGGGTCGCCATGGTCGATGAAGTACCGCTTGAAGCGGTTGACCATCGCTGCGGTCGCTTCGAACACGCGCGCGTCGGCGGCCCGGTTCATCAGTACCTGTTCGGCGCCGAACATCTCGGGCACTTCGGTCTGCACCACTGTGCCACCGGCATCGGCCACCCGGTCGGCGATGCGGCCAACCAACGGATTCGCGGTCAGCCCCGACAGCCCGTCCGATCCGCCGCACTTCACGCCGAGCACCAGCCGATCGAGCGGCACCGGGACGCGCGGCGCGGCCGCGGCACGGGCCAAGGCGACCACTGCCGCAACGCCTTCTTCCAGTTCGTCGGTGGCCATCTGCGCGCCAAGCGTGCGCACCGCCGGTCGCCGCCACGCCGGGATGGCGGCGATCAGTGCATCGAGCTGGTTCTCCTCGCATCCCAGCCCCAGGATCAGCACGCCGCCGGCATTGGAGTGGCACGCAAGGCTCGCCAGCATCGCCCGCGTCGCGGCAAGGTCGTCGCCCAGCTGTGAGCAGCCAAATGGGTGAGCAAAGGCGTGAACGCCGTCGACCAGCCCGGCGACCTGAGCCTCGGCCGCGCGGGCGATCCGCTCCGCAGTGCGCGCGACACAGCCGACGGTGGGCAGGATCCAGATTTCATTGCGCGTGCCGACCCGGCCGTCGTCGCGTCGATAACCCATGAACGCCGGCGTCGCTCGCGCCGCGTCCGCAACCACGAACTGGGGCCGATAGGTGTAGGTCTGCTCGCCTGCGAGGCCGCTGGACAGATTGTGCGCGTGGACATGGTCGCCCGGTACGATGGCCGCTGCGGCACGGCCGATCGAATGACCATATTTGATCACCGGTTCGCCCGGTGCCCGGGCGGCGAGCGCAATCTTGTGCCCGCGCGGCACCGGCTCGCGGGCGACCACCCTGTCGTCGTCGGCGATCACGATATCGCCCACCGCCGCGTCCTCGATCAGCGTTGCGACATCGTCCTCCGCCCGGATCCTGATCGCCCGTACCATGTCGCTCCCCGGTAACCGCTGTCATCCATGCGCCGCCGAGCGGCGGGCGGCAAGCCACTATGGCGTTCCCCGCCGTCGCCGCTATCGTCCTCATCGATGCGCAAGACCGGCCAGCCCACCATCAACGACGTCGCCCGGATCGCGGGCGTATCGAAGAAGACCGTCAGCCGGGTGATCAACCGTTCTCCGCTGCTTGGCGAAGAAACCCGGCGGCGGGTGGAGGAGGTGATCGGGGGGCTAGGCTACATTCCCAACCCTCAGGCCCGGGCTTTGGCGCTCCGGCGCAACTTTCTGATCGGCCTGGTCCACGATAACCCAAACGCGCAGATGGTAATGAACGTGCAGCAGGGGCTGCTCGAGGGGTTGCACGGCACCGAGTTCGAGCTGGTCGTCCGTCCGCTCGATCGCGCATCGCCGACGATGCAGGACGATCTGCGTCACTTCCTCGAACGCCAGCGGCTGTTCGGCGTCGTTCTTTTGCCCCCCCTGTCGGAAAACGACGCCTTGGCGCGGCTTTGTGACGAGATCGGCTGCCGTTACGTCCGCATGGGATCGGCAACGCTCGATGAGGCGTCGCGGATGGTCGCCTCGAACGATCGTGACGCCGTGCGCGGCGCGGTCGAGTACCTGATCGCCGCGGGGCACCGGCGCATCGGCCTCGTCGCAGGGCCGCATGGATTCCGATCTGCGCGCGAGCGGCGGCAGGGTTTTGAGGAAGCGCTGGGCGACGCCGGCATCGCGCTGCCGCGAAGCATGGTTGCTGAGGGCAGCTACCGCTTCGATTCGGGATTGGCGGCGGGAGAGCGACTGCTCGATCTCGCGCCGCGACCGACCGCGATCTTCTCGTCCAACGATGAAATGGCGGCCGGTGTGATGCACGCGGCGCGACAGCGGGGGCTCGACATTCCGCGTGACCTGTCGATCGTCGGGTTTGACGATACGCCGGTCGCGTCCCACGTCTGGCCGCCGCTCACCACTGTTCGCTGGCCGATCGTGCCGATGGCACGCGCCGCGGCGCTGAAGCTGATTGCCGGGATCGATGGTGGGCCGGTGGTAGAGGAGCCGTCGCTGTTCCCGTCGACGCTGATTCGTCGCGCGTCGGTAGGCGCGCCTGCCTTGGAATAGACTGATTGCGGTTGCGTTCAGGTCTGACACCGGTTACCCCTACGTGGCAGGAGGATGGATGCCCAGGGCGCTGATATTAGATCCTGATCGGCTGTTCCCCGCAGACGGCAGGACCCGTGACATCGCGCGTGCCCTGTACCGGGACATTGCCGACCTGCCGATCGTCAGCCCGCATGGCCATGTAGATCCCTCCTGGTTCGCCGAAAACGCGTGCTGGACCAACGCGACTGAGCTGCTGCTGGCTCCCGACCATTACCTGTTTCGGATGCTCTACAGCCAGGGCATCGATCTCGATGCGCTTCGCATCCCCCGCAGGGACGGCGTGCCCGCTACGGACCCCCGAACCGCGTGGCGGCTGTTCGCGAGCTATTACCACCTGTTCCGCGGCACGCCGTCGCGGTTGTGGCTCGACCATGTCTTCGCCGAGGTGTTCGGCATGGCAGTCGCGCTGGAGGCGGACACCGCCGACCTGTATTACGACGCGATCGGCGCGGCTCTGGCCACCGATGGCTTCCGCCCGCGCGCGCTGTTCGACCGGTTCCGCATCGACTTCCTCGCCACCACGGAAGGGGCCGAGGACGATCTGGCGCATCATCAGGCGATCCGCGCATCGGGGTGGGGCGGGCGGGTCGTCTCCACCTATCGCCCCGACAGCGTCATCGACGTCGAGCATGAACGGTTTCGCCCGGCGATGGCGCGCTTCGCCGATCTGACCGATGAGGATGTTTGGCGCTGGCGCGGCTATCTTGCCGCACATCGCAACCGCCGCGCCTATTTCCGTGGGCTTGGTGCAACGGCGACCGACCATGGCCATCCCACCGCCGCGACCGCGAATCTGACACCGCAAGAGGCGGAGGCGCTGTTCGCGCGCGTTACCGGCGACGCGCCGACCGCGGCCGACGCCGAGTTGTTCCGCGCCCAGATGCTGACCGAAATGGCGCGGATGTCGGTAGACGACGGGATGGTCATGCAGATCCATCCCGGCAGCTTGCGCAACCACAATGCCGGTCTGTTCGCCAGCCACGGGCGCGACAAGGGGGCCGACATCCCGACCCGCACCGATTATGTTCATGCGCTCAAGCCGATGCTCGATGTCGTCGGCACAAGCTACGACCTGACGGTGATCCTCTTCACCCTCGACGAGAGCAGCTACGCACGCGAACTCGCGCCGCTCGCCGGCCATTACCCGTGCCTTCGCCTCGGTCCGGCCTGGTGGTTCCACGACAGCCCGGAAGGGATGCGCCGTTTCCGCGAAGCGACCACCGAAACGGCGGGATTCTACAACACCGTCGGCTTCAACGACGACACCCGCGCATTTCTCTCGATCCCGGCGCGCCACGATGTCGCGCGCCGGGTCGATTGCGGGTTCCTGGCCCAGATGGTTGCCGAAAGCCGCCTGTGCGATTGGGAAGCCGCCGAACTGGCGCAGGAATTGACCAGCGGCCTCGTGCGCCGCGCCTATCGCATCTGAACGAACTCTTTTCGATCAAGGACCAGACCCATGAAGATCGCGCTCATCACCGAAAACAGCCAGGCCGCCAAGAACACGATCATCCACGACGCGCTGACCAGCGTCGTCGAGCCGATGGGCCACCAGGTCTTCAATTACGGAATGTACACCGCCGAGGATAAGGCCTCGCTGACCTACGTCATGAACGGCTTGCTGACGGGCATCCTGCTCAATTCGGGTGCGGTCGACTTCGTGGTCACCGGCTGCGGCACCGGGATGGGGTCGATGCTGGCATGCAACGCCATGCCAGGCGTGTTCTGCGGCCTCGTCATCGACCCGACCGACGCGTTCCTGTTCGGCCAGATCAACGACGGCAATGCGGTGTCGACGCCGTTCGCCAAAGGCTTCGGCTGGGCGGCGGAACTGACCCTCAAGGACATCTACCAGAAGCTGTTCGAGGGTGAGCGCGGGCTTGGCTACCCCAAGGAACGCGCCGAGATCATGCGCACGAACCGGGGCATCCTGAAGCAATTGAAGGAGGCGACCTGCAAGGACATGCTGACCGTCCTCAAGTCGGTCGACCAAGACCTGCTGCGCAAGGCGATCGCCGGCGACAAGTTCGCGACGCACTTCTACGCCCATGCCCAGGATCAGGAGATCGCCGCCTATCTCAAGGGCTTGTCGACCGATGGTGCCGAGCAGGTCGAACCGCAATCCGTGCTCGCCTGACATGAGCCTATTCGACCTTACCGGCCGCGTCGCGGTGGTCACCGGCGCCAATACCGGCATCGGCCAGGCCATCGCGGTCGCGCTGGCTGCTGCGGGGGCCGACGTCGCCTGCGTCGGGCGGAGTCCGGCGGAAGAAACGGCTGCGGCAATCCGTGCGCTGGGCCGCCGGGCGGAGATCGTGTCGGCCGACCTGTCGACGATCGCGCCGGTCGGCCGCATCGTCGAGGAGACGTTGGCGACGCTGGGCGGGCTCGATATCCTCGTCAACAATGCCG
>DASVUT010000539.1:0-3260 GCA_036386955.1 Sphingomonas sp.
ATACAGGTCCGCCTGACGCAGCTCGGTATTCGCCCGCCCGGCCAGCTTCGCACGCGCCAGCCGCAGCATCTCCGACGACCGGTCGATCCCCAGCGCGGTCTCCGCCGCGTCGCCGAACAGTTCGAGCATCCGCCCGGTGCCGGTGCCGATATCGATCAATCGCCCGAGCGGTCCTTCGCCCAGAACCCGCGCCATCGCCGCCTCGACCGCGCTGTCGGCGACATGGAGCGATCGGATCGCGTCCCATTCACCCGCATGCGCCTCGAACCAGGCCGCCGCACTCGCCGCGCGATCGGCGCGCACCGCCGCTAGCCGCGCCGCATCCGCCACCGCCCAGTGATCGGGCTCGTGCAGCCCCCATGCGTCGAGCGCCGCCGCGATCGGTGCCACCGCCGCCGGACGCCCCAGCGCGACGAACACCCAGCTCCCCTCCTTGCGCCGTTCGAGGAGCTGCGCATCGACCAGGATCTTGACGTGGCGCGACACGCGCGGCTGGCTTTGCCCCAGCACCTGCGCCAGTTCGCCCACCGACAATTCCATATGCCGCACGAGCGCCACGATGCGCAGCCGGGTGGCGTCGGCAAGGGCACGGAAGATGTCGAGCGCGATGGTCACGGATCAACATATAAAGATATCTTTATATGCGGTCAACGCGGTTGCGCGGGAGCCGTTTCCATCGCACGCCGTTATGTCGGGCGAACCGCATCGGAGCATGCCATGAAGACTCTCGTTCTGCCCCTCCTCGCCGCCGCGACGCTTTCGGCGTGCAGTGAGTCCACCCAGGATCAGGCCGCCGCCGCTGCCAATTCTGCCGCCGCCGATGTCGGCGCGACGACCAGCAATGCCGTCAATGACGTCGACGCGGCCCTCGCCGCCGCTGGTGATCGGATGGACAACGCCCTTGATGGCGCGGGCAACCGGATCGACACGGCGACCGGCAACGCCGCCGCCGATACCGAGGCGGCCGCCGAGCGCACCGGCCGCGCGATCGAGAACGGAGCGGACCGCGCCGCCGACCGGACGGGCGCGGCGTTGCAGAACAGCGGCGCGGCGATCCGCGACTGTTGCGGGTCATCGTCGCGCTCCTCCCGCTTGCCCTGCTGGCCGCATGCAACCGCGCCGAGGAGGCACCCGGTGCGATCGGGGCCGATGATCAGCGTCAGCTGAATGAGGCCGCCGCGATGTTGGACGCCAACAGCGTCGACATCGATGCCGTCACCGAGCCCGAGGTCGGATCGAACGTGAGCAAGCCCGAATGACGCCGCGCCGGCTGGGTGCCACCGACCTCGCCATCGCGCCACTGGTGCTGGGCGGCAACGTGTTCGGCTGGACCGCCGATCGCGCGGCGGGCTTTGCCGTGCTCGACGCGTTCGTGGGCGGCGGCGGCACGATGATCGATACCGCCGACGTCTATTCGGCCTGGGTTCCGGGCCACAAGGGTGGCGAATCGGAAACCGAGATCGGCGCATGGCTGCACGCATCGGGGCGGCGCGACGATGTGCTGATCGCGACCAAGGTCGGGATGCTGGGCGACGAGGGATTGCGCGCATCCGCGATCGAGCGCGCCTGCGAAGCGTCGCTGCGCCGGCTGGGCACCGACCGGATCGACCTTCATTATGCGCACCGCGACGACGAGGCGACGCCGCTGGACGAGACGCTGGCCGCGTTCGGCCGGTTGGTGGCGGCGGGCAAGGTCCGCGTGGTCGGCGCCTCCAACTACTCTAGGACACGGCTGAAGGCAGCGGTCGATCTGGCCAAGGCAGACGATGCTCTGCCCCGCTACCAGGTGCTCCAGCCCGAATATAATCTGGTCAGCCGTCACGCATTCGAAGGCGAGTTGCAGGATTACTGCATTGCCGAGGGCATCGGCGTTCTTCCCTATTTCGGCCTCGCCTCGGGCTATCTGACGGGGAAATACCGCTCCGCCGCCGATCTGAAGCAAAGCGTGCGTGGCGGCCGCGCCGCCGAACTGCTGGAAAGCGGCGCGCCGGTTCTGGCCGCGCTGGATGCCGTCGCGGGGGAGACGGGTGCCAGCCTGGCGCAGATCGCGCTCGCCTGGCTGATGGCGCAACCCGGCGTCACCGCCCCGATCGCCAGCGCCACCAGCGTCGAGCAACTGCGCGATCTGCTGCCCGCGATGACGCTGGAACTCACCTCCGATCAGCTCGCCCGGCTGAGCGCGGCGGGCTGAGCGTCGACGGCGTGCGGCGTCTCGCATGACATCGGCCCTGCGTCACTTCGCGGTCATCTCCTCGCCGACACCGGGTCACCTGAACCCGTTGCAGGTGCTGGGGCGCACGCTGGTCGAGCGAGGCCACCGCGTGACGATGGTGCACGTCCCGGATGCCGCGCACCTGATCACCGATCCCGCGATCGGCTATGCGCCGCTTCCCGATGCCGGCATCGCGGACCCATTCGACGTTTTCCTGGGCAAGCTCGCCCGTCCGAACGGACCCGTCGGGCTCCAGCGCATGATCCGCTCCACCGCGACGATGACGCAGGCGCTGCTCAGTGGCGCGCCGGGCGTGATCGAGCGCATCGGGGCGGACGCGGTGATCGCCGATGCGGTCGAGCCCGCGGGCCCGCTCGTGGCGCGGCAACTCGGCATCCCATACGCGTACACCGTTACCGGCCTGCCGCTGCTGGCCGAACTCGGCGTGCCGCCCCCCTTCATGGGCTGGCGATACTGGCCGGGCATGGCGGGGCGCGTGCGCAATCATGGGGGCTATGCCATGGCCGATGTGCTGATGCGCCCGCTCGCGCGCGTGCTGGACGATCATCGCCGACGGTGGGGCCTGAGCGACACGGAGGATGACGCGCTATACGTGGCGCAATGCCCGCGCGGGCTCGATTATCCGCGCAACGAGCTGCCGCCCCGCTTCCGGTACGGAACACGCTGGCGCCGCGCCGCAACCGCTGCGTTGGACCTGCCCCGCGACGATCGGCCGCTGATCTTCTGCTCGCTCGGGTCGCTGCAGGGTTCGCGCCGCGCGTTGTTCGCCACCATGGCGGCGGCGTGCGCGGCCGCCGGGGGGCGCGCGGTCATCGGTCATGGCGGAGGACTGACGCCCGACGAGGCCGCCGCCTTGCCGGGCGATCCGCTGGTGCGCGCTTTCTGGCCGCAGGAACGCGTGCTCGAACACTGTTCGGCCGCGATCCTGCACGGGGGGTTCAACACCGTGCTCGATGCGCTTGCCGTCGGCGTGCCCATCGTCGCGCTGCCGATCGCCTTCGAACAACCGGGCACCGCCTCGCGACTG
>DASVUT010000540.1:0-5185 GCA_036386955.1 Sphingomonas sp.
CGCTTCATCAGCTGTGTGTGGAGTGCCGCGACGCCGTTGACGCTGTGGCTGCCGACGAACGCCAGGTTCGCCATGCGCACGCGCCGCTCTCCGCCTTCGCCGATCAGGCTGATCGCGGCGATCGCCCGGTCGTCGGCACCGCCATCGCGCGCGGCGCGGAGCAGCACGGCGTTGATCTGATAGACGATCTGCATGTGCCGGGGCAGGAGGCGTTCGAACAGCGGCAGCGGCCAGCTTTCCAGCGCTTCGGGCAGCAATGTGTGGTTGGTGTAGCCGAAGGTGCGGCGCGTGATGTCCCACGCCGCGTCCATGTCGAGCGCGTGTTCGTCGATTAGAAGCCGCATCATCTCCGCGACCGAGACCGCCGGATGCGTGTCGTTGAGCTGGATCGCGGCCTTGTCGGGCAGGGTGCGGATGTCGTCGAAATACTGGACGTGGCGGCGCACGATGTCCTGGATGGAGGCCGAGGAGAAGAAATATTCCTGCCGCAGCCGCAATTCCTGCCCCGCCGCGGTCGTGTCGTTGGGATAGAGGATGCGGGTCAGCATTTCAGCCCGAAGCTGCCCCGCCAGCGCGCCCTGGAAGTCGCCGGCGTTGAAGCGGTCGAGCTCGATCGGGTCGTAGGCGCGGGCGGTCCATAGGCGCAGCGTGTTGACGCGGCGGCCACGCCAGCCGACCACGGGCGTGTCGGTGGCGACCGCCTCCAGCTGTTCGGCCGGATGCCACGTGCCGCCGGGCGTCACCTCGCCGCCGAAGCCGATCGCGTAAGCGCTTTCGGCGCGTTCGAATTCCCACGGGTTGCCGTGCGCAAGCCAGGTTTCGGGCAGTTCGACCTGCCAGCCGTCGTCGATCCGCTGGCGGAACATGCCGTTCACATAGCGGATGCCATAGCCGTAGGCGGGCACATCGAGGCTGGCGAGGCTTTCCATGAAACACGCCGCCAGCCGCCCGAGCCCGCCATTGCCGAGCGCCGCGTCTGGTTCGATCTCCGCGATCTCGGCCAGGTCGACGCCGTGCATCGCCAGCGCGGCGGCGACATTGTTCATGACGCCCAGATTGGCGAGCGCGTCGCGCAGCAGCCGCCCGATCAGGAATTCCAGGCTGAGGTAATAGACTCGCTTCGCCCCGGCGGCATGCGTCGCCTTGGTGGAGGCCATCCAGCGTTCGACGATGTCGTTCCTGACCGTCAGGATGGTCGCGGCCAGCCAGTCATGCGGGCGCGCGGCGGCGGCGTCCTTGCCGATCCGGTGCACCAAGGTGTCGAGGATCGCGTCGGCCAGCGGCCCGGCATCCTCGACATCGTGAACGGTCAACAAGGGCGCAAGGGCAAGGTCCGACATGGTCGCCATCCTAACCCCCAAAGCGCCGCTGTCGATGCGTTCATCCGCGCAAAATGTCGCGAATCAGATCATGCCCCACAACAAGGTGGCGTTAAGCCCGATGATGACGGTGGCGATCACCCAGGCCAGAACCCCCAGCCAGCGCGGGGCGGCGAAGCGACCCATGATCCGTGCGTCGGTCGTGAAACGGACCAGCGGCACGACCGCGAAGGGGAGCTGGAGGCTGAGGATCACTTGGCTGAGCACCAGCAGCTGCGTCGCGCCGGAATCGCCGCTGGCGCTGACGACGAACACCGCCGGCACGATCGCGAGCGCGCGGGTAACTAGCCGGCGCGCCCATGTGGGGAGGCGGATGTGGAGGAAACCCTCCATGATGATCTGCCCCGCCAGCGTCCCCGTGACGGTCGAGTTCTGCCCTGCGGCGAGCAGCGCGACGGCGAACAGCACCGATGCGCCCGCGACACCCAGCATCGGCGACAGCAGGCGATACGCTTCGTCGATCTCGGCGATGTCGGTGCGGCCGGCGGTGTGGAAGGTCGCCGCGGCAAGGATCAGGATCGACGCGTTGATGAAGAAGGCGAGCGCCAGCGCGATCGTGCTGTCGATCGTCGCCATCTTGATCGCGTCGCGCTTGCCCGGATCGTCGAGGGCGAAGGCGCGGGTCTGGACGATGGAGGAATGGAGGTAGAGATTGTGCGGCATCACCGTCGCACCCAGGATGCCGATCGCGAGATAGAGGCGCGCCGGGTCGGTGACGATTTCGGGCGTGGGGATCAGACCACCCAGGATCGCGTTGAGGTCGGGTTGCGAGGCGATCATCTCGAACACGAAACAGCCCGCGATGATGAGCAGCAGCGCGATGATGAAGGCTTCGAGCTTGCGAAAGCCGTAACGCTGCAACGCCAGGATGATGAACACGTCGAGCGCGGTGATCACCACCCCCCAGGTCAGCGGTAACCCGAACAGCAGCTTGAGCGCGATGGCGGTACCCAGCACCTCGGCCAGATCGCAGGCGATGATCGCGATCTCGGCCAGCACCCACAGCAGGAACGAGATGGGCTTGGAATGATAGGCGCGGCACGCCTGCGCCAGATCGAGCCCGGCCGCGACGCCGAGGCGCGCCGACAAGGCCTGCAGCACCATCGCCATCAGGTTCGACAACAGGATGACCGACAGCAAAGCATAACCGAATGCCGAGCCGCCGGCGATGTCGGTGGCCCAGTTGCCCGGGTCCATATAGCCGACCGCGACGAGGAACCCCGGCCCCGCGAACGCGAAATAGCGCCGGAAACCGCTGACCCCGACGGGCACGACCACGCTGCGATAGCTTTCGCTCAGCGAAGGCTGACGGACGGGCGTGGAGGGTGCGGCGGCGGGGATCGGATCGGGCGGCAGCATGGGCGCGCCTTGTGACGGATCGGCGCGGGAGGGGCAAGCACGCTTCCCCTGGGTGGGAAACTCCACTGGGGCGTGCGCGTTGATCCCCTTCAAGGAGAGCGACATGGCAGACCACAAGAAGAAGGGCGACTTCGCCAAGAATGGCAAGGACGATATCGGCGGCAACAAGAAGCAGGACAATCACGACAACACCGACAGCGGCAACAACAACCAGAATGCCGGGCACGGCGGGCATAAATAGGCGGGTTCCTGCTACTGCTCCGGCGGAAGCCGTGTTTCGCCCTCTCCCGCCCTTCGCGGGAGAGGGCCGGGGTGAGGGCCTTCTTCTTCTCTCTCGGAGGGCCGTGCAGAAGAAGGCAGAAGGCCCTCAGCCAACCCTCTCCCGCGAAGAGCGGGAGAGGGCTAAGGAAGAGGACAGCGCGACATCATCGGGCTCGCCGCCAGCGCCCAAAGGTCACACTTGGGTCACACTGTCAGCGACCCCATCGGCCCTGCGCTTGGACGCCGGCTGGCGCGGCGGATCTGGACAGTTTGAAAGGGCGAACGAGGGCAAGACAAAGCGTCGATCCCACGCGCTTGCACGGGATCAGGCTTGTAGGACAGCGGTTCGTACGATGGTGATCCTCGCCCGTTAACGGTCACCGCGGGACGGGCAGCTTCCGGACCTCTCGCCAATACTCGTCACGCACATCAGCATCTACTTCGATCGGCCTTGTGCTGTTTGGATGGAGCCGATCAGCACCATCCTTTCGCGGACCGGATATCCAATACCGCACGCCCCATGTCCCCGCCAGGGCCACCGCGGCCCCCGTCAGCAGCGTCGCCAACGCGGCCAGCAGCGCAAGGGCCAGGCGGCAGCCATTGTCCTGCGCCGCGATCGCCTCCGCCGAGCGCGCCGCCAGCCGCGCGCGCTCCAGCCGTTCGACCCCGATGAGCTGGTGTTTCGCGTCGAACAGCCGCTGGAGACCGCCGGGCGCGCGTTGCGCGAACGCGCTTAGGATCTACCCGGCCGGGGCGTTAGGCAGCAGTTCCGGCACGGCCCCAGTCGGCATGGCGGCGCAGAACCGGCCGCCGTCGAACACGGCCGGGAACACCGCCCCGCCCGACCGGAAACTCAGCGACGCGGGCGGCGGGCCGGCCGGCACCGCGCACCAGCCATCGGCCGTACGCCAGAGCTGAACCGACAGCCCGTCCGCCTCCATTGTCGTGACGGGCACACGGGTCTGACCCGCGCCCGCGTTCCAGCCGCTATAGAACCATGCGGGCACTGCGAGGATGAGCAGGCACGACGGCACGAGCGCAACGCCCAGGCCCTTTGTCCACGATGCCCCGATGCCGGGCCGCGACACGCCCGCGAGCCGCCGGCCGTTGATCACCGCGCCACTCATCGCCAGGCCGGTCAGCGTCAGGCCGAACACCATCCAGACAAACTTGCCCGCGACCCCGGCGAAGTTGCCAAAATGGAGCGGATCGGCGGTGTGGACCCAACGTTCGGTCGCGGGCATCGCGTGCGCGACGCGCAGACCCAGCAGCTCGCCCGTCACCGGGTCGATAAAGGCGGCGTTGGTGCGTTCGCGCACCAGCCAGGCGCGCCATTGCCCCTGCACGGTCACGGGATCACCGTCGCCCCAGGGCAGCGACACACCGGTGATCGCCAGCCCCGGCATGGCGCGGCGTGCGGTGGCGACCCAGGCGTTCACCGTTGCTGCAGCGGGCTGGGTCCGCAAGGCCTGCGCCTGGGGTGGCGGGGTTTCCCAGTCGACGCCGGTGCGCTCGACCAAATACCACATGCTGGTGAACGCGATCAGCGAGACGAACGGGATCGACCACACGCCCGCCAGCCGGTGAAGATCGCCCATCCAGGTGCGCATGTCGCGGTGCATCCGCGGCTGCCGAACCAGCCCTTTCCAGAACCGCTTGTATACGAGCAGCCCCGTCACGAGCGATCCCGCGAGCACGAAGCCGAGCGCGGTGACGATGTAGAAGCCCCAGTCCCCGGGCGTGAACAGGTAGTAATGCAAGCCCCGCATGAAGCTGTGAAAGGTCGTGCCCTCCAGCCTGCCGGTGACCTGGGTCTTGGAGGGATCGACCATGATCGTCACTTCGCGCCCGTCGGGCAGCGCCACGGCCGCGGCCTTGGCGAAATAGTCCGCGTCGGAGCGGTCGAACGCGCCGACGCTTCGCACCCAGCCGTCGGGCTGAGCGCGGCGCGCCTGCGTCCACATCGCGCCCCAATCGGGCTCCTTCGCCACGGCCGACGCGCGCACCTGTGGCAGGAGCAGCCATTCGATCTCGTGGCTGACGGTCGCGACCGTCCCCGTCAGGCAGATGAAGGCGAGGAACAGGCTGATCTTGACGCCGAAAAGACTGTGGAGCCGCCACGCCAGGCGGCGGGGTTTGCCCGCCGGCGTGTGCAAGGCGACGGGCTCCGCACCAGCCCGGACGCG
>DASVUT010000541.1:0-3526 GCA_036386955.1 Sphingomonas sp.
CCGCTTTAGATGAAGCACCAAAAGAAAAGGCCGGAGCTTTCGCCCCGGCCTTCCGTCCGATCCCGCCAGGACCGAAGTTACTTGGCGAGCTCGACCTGCTCGAATTCCAGTTCCACCGGCGTTGCGCGGCCGAAGATGCTCACCGACACCTTCACCTTGCTCTTGTCGAAATCCAGTTCCTCGACCGTGCCGGTGAAGCTGGCGAACGGGCCGTCCAGCACCTTGACCGCGTCGCCGATCTCGTAATCGACCTTGACCTTCTGCTTGGGAGCGGCGGCGGCCTCCTCCTTGCTGTTGAGCATGCGCGCGGCTTCGGTTTCGCTGATCGCCTGGGGCTTGCCCATGCTGCCCAGGAAGCCGGTGACCTTGGGCGTGTTCTTGACGAGGTGATACACCTGGTCGTTCATTTCCAGCTTGGCCAGGACGTAACCGGGCATGAACTTGCGTTCCACCGCGATCTTCTTGCCGCGGCGGGCCTCCGTCACGGTTTCGGTGGGGACCTCGATCTGTTCGACCAGCCGGTCGAGCCCCAGCCGCGTGGCGTCGGCCATGATCTGGTCGCGGACCTTGCCCTCGAACCCGGAATAAGCGTGGATGATGTACCAGCGTGCCATTGTGATGCCGTGGGCCTTCTTATTGGGCGAGCTTGAGGAGCGCTTGCACGACCGCGTTGAAGAACGAATCGACGCCCAGGAAGAACAGGGCGAGGATCGTGGTCATGATCACGACCATGATGCCGGTCATCACCGTTTCACGCCGCGTCGGCCAGACGACCTTGCGCGTCTCGGTCTGGACCTGGCGGATGAATTCAAGGGGGGACGTGCGGGCCAAGGGGCGGGTCTCGCGTGGGAGGAATGCGCGGCAGGTAGCCCCGTGGGCCGGCGGGCGCAAGTCAGGTGTGGCAGGGGAGCTCGGACTCGAACCGAGGGCCTTCGGTTTTGGAGACCGACGCTCTAACCAACTGAGCTACACCCCTGTACCCGCCCAGCCCCTACAGATGCGATCACGCGGGTTCAAGACCCAAGCTAGTCGAAGTCGCGGCTGTAGGACAGCAAAGGATGCGGGAGGCGGACGGGGAGGGGTGTGTTGTCGTTGGCGGCCAGGCGGGCCAGGCGCGGGCGGCTGAGCGTGGCGATCCACCAGCCAAGGCTGCCGGCGGCGGACGGAATGGTGAGGGCAAGGAGGATGTCGGCCATGCGACGCGTCCTGCCACGCGGGCGCTTGCCGATCGGTTAAGCGCCCCGGTTGACCAGGGAGGGGGTCGTGCGTATAGGGCCGGCTTCGTTCGGGCGGGAGTTTCCTGGCCGGGCGGATTTGAACATTGCTGGATGCGATAAGGGCCAGGCGGTCACACGCCCTTGGCCCGCTTTGTATTCTTTCAGGTGCCACAGGGGCTCCAGCAAAGTAACCTCAATTTGGAAGGTGAAGGCTTCAATGCCGACGATCAACCAGCTGGTCCGCAAGGGCCGCGAACCGCAGAAGGCCAAGTCCAAGGTCCCTGCGATGGAACAGAACCCACAAAAGCGCGGCGTCTGCACCCGCGTCTACACGACGACGCCAAAGAAGCCGAACTCGGCCTTGCGCAAGGTGGCCAAGGTCCGCCTGACCAACCAGCGCGAAGTCATCAGCTATATCCCTGGCGAGGGGCACAATCTGCAGGAGCACTCGGTGGTGCTGATCCGCGGCGGTCGCGTGCGCGATTTGCCCGGCGTCCGTTACCATGTGCTGCGCGGCGTGCTCGATACGCAGGGCGTGAAGGACCGGCGCCAGAGCCGCTCCAAGTACGGCGCGAAGCGGCCCAAGTAAGCCCGCCTCCCCGTATTTTCAGCTGATCAAAGGAATCGCAAATGGCTCGTCGTCGTCGTCCCGAAAAGCGGGAAATCCTGCCCGATCCCCGTTTCGGGGATGAGGTGCTGTCCAAGTTCATGAACTCCGTCATGTATGACGGCAAGAAGTCCGTTGCCGAGCTGATCGTGTACGGTGCGATGGAAACCGTCGAGCAGCGCGCCAAGCGCGAGCCGCTGGGCGTGTTCCATGACGCGCTGAACAATATCAAGCCGGGCATCGAGGTCCGCAGCCGCCGAGTCGGTGGTGCGACCTATCAGGTGCCCGTCGAGGTGCGGCCCGAGCGCGCCCAGGCGCTGGCGATCCGCTGGCTGATCTCGGCCGCGCGCAACCGCAGCGAGAACACCATGGCCGCACGGCTGTCGGGTGAGCTGATGGATGCCGCCAACAACCGCGGCAACGCGGTCAAGAAGCGCGAAGACACGCACCGCATGGCCGAAGCGAACCGGGCGTTCTCGCACTATCGCTGGTAAGCTGGCGTTGGTAAGCCGGCGCTGGTAGGGTTGGAACCAGCCCGCTTTTGACCTATATCGTGGGGAGCCGGTCATGCGCCGCGCTCCCCACATCTTCAAGGAAGCACGATCATGGCCCGCAGCCATCCGCTCGCCCTGTACCGCAACATCGGTATCATGGCGCATATCGACGCCGGCAAGACGACGACCACCGAGCGAATTCTGTATTACACCGGCAAGTCCTACAAGATCGGGGAGGTCCATGAGGGCACCGCGACGATGGACTGGATGGAGCAGGAGCAGGAGCGCGGGATCACGATCACGTCCGCCGCGACGACGTGCAAATGGCGCGCCGAAGAGGGCAAGGGCGAAGAGCACCTGATCAACATCATCGACACGCCCGGCCACGTTGATTTCACGATCGAGGTCGAGCGCAGCTTGCGCGTGCTCGACGGCGCGGTCGCGTGCTTCGACGGCGTCGCGGGTGTGGAGCCGCAGTCCGAGACGGTGTGGCGCCAGGCCGACAAGTACGGCGTTCCGCGCATGTGCTTCGTCAACAAGCTGGATCGTACCGGCGCCGATTTCTATTATTGCGTCAACTCGATCATCGAGCGCCTCGGCGCGCGCCCGGCCGTGCTGTACCTGCCGATCGGCATGGAAGGCGGCTTCAAGGGCCTGGTCGATCTGGTGGAGAACCGCGCGATCATCTGGCTCGAAGAGAGCCTGGGCGCGAAGTTCGAGTATCAGGACATCCCCGAGGACATGGTCGAAAAGGCGGCCAAGTACCGCAGCGACCTGATCGAGATGGCCGTCGAGTTGGACGACGACCTGATGGAGGCGTATCTCGAAGGCAATGAGCCCAGCACCGCCGACCTCAAGAAGCTGATCCGCAAGGGTACGCTGAGCATGGCGTTCGTGCCGGTGGTCTGCGGCTAGGCGTTCAAGAACAAGGGCGTTCAGCCGCTGCTCGACGCGGTGGTCGATTACCTCCCTTCGCCGCTCGACGTGCCCGCGATTCAGGGTCTCAAGCTCGACGGCGTGACGCCGGACGAGCGCCCGTCGTCGGATGAGGTGCCGTTCTCGGCGCTCGCGTTCAAGATCATGAACGATCCATTCGTCGGCACACTGACGTTCGCGCGCATCTATTCGGGCAAGCTCGAAACCGCGTCGCAGGTCACGAACTCGGTCAAGGACAAGAAGGAAAAGGTCGGCCGCATGCTGCTCATGCA
>DASVUT010000542.1:0-3668 GCA_036386955.1 Sphingomonas sp.
GACATGTACATGGCTCCCGATAGCTGGCGAGGGTTGTTCGACTCGACGTTGGCGCATGTGAAGTCGGGTACGATCACGCAGGCGCGGCTGGACGATGCGGTGCGGCGCATCCTGCGCGTCAAGTACAAGCTCGGGCTGTTCGACCCTGCGCGGCCCTGGGAAGGTCGTGCGATCGGCACGTCCGATCACCGCGCCCTGGCGCGCGAGGCTGTCGCCAAGAGCCTGGTGCTGCTCAAGGACAATGGCGTCCTGCCGATCAAGGCCAGCGCCCATGTGCTGGTGGCGGGTGCCGGGGCGGACGATATCGGCAAGCAATCGGGCGGCTGGACGCTGTCCTGGCAGGGAACCGGCAACAGCAATGCGGATTTCCCCGGCGGCACGTCGATCTGGGGCGGGATCAAGGCCGCGGTCGAGAGCGGGGGCGGCCGGGCGACGCTCAGCCCCGATGGCGGCTTCACGACCAAGCCCGACGTCGCCGTCGTGGTGTTCGGTGAGGAGCCTTATGCCGAAGGGCTCGGCGATGTACAGAATCTGGAATATCAGGCCGGCGACAAGACCGACCTGGCGCTGCTGAAGCGGTTGAAGGCGGCCGGCGTGCCGGTCGTGGCGGTGTTCCTTTCGGGACGTCCGCTGTGGGTCAATCCCGAGATCAACGCGTCCGACGCCTTTGTCGCGGCGTGGCAACCCGGATCGGAAGGCGCGGGCGTCGCGGACGTGATCATCGGCGACGCGCGGGGCCGTGCGCGGACTGACTTTCGCGGGCGGCTGTCGTTCAGTTGGCCGCGCACTGCGGCCCAAACCCCGCTCAACAAGGGCGATGCGGCCTATGACCCGTTGTTCGCCTATGGGCACGGTCCGACCTACGCATCGGGCGCGCGGCTGGGCGCATTGCCGGAAGTGTCCGGGATCGACCCCGCGACTGTCGTCACCCGCCGTCTGCTAAAGGGTGGACGGCTGGCGTCGCAGGCGCGCTTCGGCACGACGGGGGCGGTCACCATGACCCCGGTCGATGCCGACAGCATCCAGGAGGCCGGGCGCCGCTTCGCCTTCACCGGCGCGGGCCGTGCCACGCTGGCGCTGACCAACCCGGTCGACATGCGCTTCTACACCAACACCGATCTGGCGCTGCTGATCGAATACCGCGTCGATATCCCGCCCGCGGCGGCGATCCGATTGAGCCTGGGCGGCGGCGCGATCGACCTCGCCCCGACGCTGCGCGCCGCACCTGTGGGGGAATGGCGCAACGTGAAGGTGAAGCTGAAATGCTTCGCGGCCGCGGGGGCCGACGTCCAGGCCGTGCGCGAGCCCTTCGCGATCGAAGCGTCGGGTGCGGCGACGGTGTCGATCAAGACGGTCGAACTGGTCAGCGAGAATGAGGGCGCGATCTGCCCCGCGAATTAGGAGGTTTTCGATGATCCGATTGCCTGCGGCATTGCTTTGCGCCGCGATGATGGGGACGCCTGTCTGGGCCGCCGATCCCGCCCCCGCTCCTTTGCCATCGGCCCTGGTCGCGGCCAAGCCCGTCGACCTGCTGCCCGCCAGCGAGCAGGGCACATTCCAGTTTTACGACTCGGTCAATCCGAAGGAAACGCCAGGCAGCTTCAAGCGGGTTCGCGACGCGAATGGCCGCCCGGTCTTTCTCGCCACGACGACCAAGGGATCGACCAACCAGTACGGCATCGGTGCGCGCTGGAACTTCGCCGGCCCGATCGCCAACGGCGATGTGGTGCTGGTGCGGCTGATGATGCGCGCGATCGAGGCCAAGCAGGAAACCGGCGAGGCCGAAGGGCTGATCATCGTCGAGCCGAACGGCGGCGGCGAGCGCGACGCGACGCAGAGCTTCAGCGTCGGGCCCGATTGGACCAGCATCGCCATACCCTTCATCGCGCAAGGCGACCGTGCGACGGGCGGCGAGAAACTGACCATCACCTTTGCCAACCTGCCGCAATCGATCGAGTTCGCCGGGCTGGAGGTGCTGAACTTCGGCAAGCGCGCGCCTCTGTCGGCCCTGCCCGTGACCAGCTTCACCTATGCCGGGCGCGAGGCGGGGGCGGCATGGAGGCAGGCGGCGCTGGCGCGGATCGAGGCGACGCGGACGGATCCGATGATCATCCGCGTGGTCGATCGCCGCGGCCGGCCGGTGCCGGGTGCCAAGGTCGACGCGGCGATGACGCGGTCGGAGTTCCTGTGGGGCAGTGCCATCGCGGCGGACAAGATCGTGCAACAAGGTGCCGATGGCGACCGCTATCGCACTTTGGTCGATGAGCTGTTCGACACGGTCGTGTTCGACAACGGGCTGAAATGGCCACGCTGGCGCAACCCGGCGCAGCGGCGCGAGACACTGACGGCGCTCGACTGGCTGACCGATCACGGCAAGCGGATCAAGGGGCACACGCTGGTCTGGCCGGCGTGGAAGTTCTCGCCCAAGGATGTGGCCGAAGATCCCGATCGTGACACTAAGATCGGGCCGATGGTCACCGCGCACATCCGCGACATCACCGCCGCGACCAAGGGCAAGCTGATCGGCTGGGACGTGGTGAACGAAGCCGTCCATGAGGAGGATTATTGGAAAGCCCTGCCGCGCGCGACGGCCGCCGAATGGTTCAAGCTCGCGCGGGCGAACGATCCCGGCATGCAGCTGACCTTCAACGAATATGGCATGCTGAACCGCAGTTCGAGCCCGATGATGATCGCGCAGGTGCTGGATTTCACGCGCATGCTGAAGACGCACGGCGCTCAGGTCGATGTGCTGGGCGTCCAGGCGCATGTCGGCCAGACGCCGCGTCCGCCAGCGGCGGTGCTGTCCGATCTCGATCTGCTCGCCGTCGATGGGCAGCAGGTTCAGATTACCGAATATGATTTCAACACCCGCGACGAGGCGTTGCAGGCGGATTATACCCGCGACTTCCTGATCGCGCTGTACAGCCACCGCGCGGTCACCGGCTTCTTGCAATGGGGGTTCTGGCAAAAGGCGCATTGGAAGCCCGATGCCGCCATGTTCCGCGCCGATTGGAGCGAAAAGCCGGCCGCGAAGGTGTGGCGCGACTATGTGCTGGGGCAGTGGAAGACGCGGGTCACCGCACCCAGCGATGCGCAAGGGACGGTTCGCGCCAAGGGGCACCGCGGGTGGTACCGGATCACCGCCAGCCACGGCGGCAAGACCCGGACGCTAGACGGCTGGCACCTGGCCGGTGATACGGGCGAAGCGCGCATCGTGCTCGACTGACGCGAGGGTATCGGTCGCTCAGCCGGGCTGAGCGACCGGCTCCGCGCGCCGCAGATGGCTGCGGCCATAGCCGATCTGCAGGATCACCGCCGCCAGCGGATGCATGCAGGCGAGCACCAGGAACACCGGCACATAGCCCACATCGTCGAGCGTGCGCCCGACATAGGTCGTGAACAGCGACGCGCCGATTGTTCCGCACATGCTCATCAGCCCCACCGCGACACCGACGCCCCGGCCGCGAAACAGGTCGGTGACCAGGATGTTGGTCAGCACCAGCCACAAATAGCTGACCAGATACGCGATCGTCAGCAGGACCATGACCGTGGTCAGGTCGGTGACGAATGGAACCAGGAAGATCACGGGCGCAAAGAATGCCGCGACCTGCATGATGCGGATCCGGCTGGCGGCGGGGGTCATCGCGCGGCGGCTCACCAGCCGATCG
>DASVUT010000543.1:0-1818 GCA_036386955.1 Sphingomonas sp.
CGGTCTCGCGCACGGCGTCGGCTCCGCACGCCGGGCACGCGACATGCTTCCACGTCGGATGGCGGTCGAGCGGGTTACCCGGAATCGCGAACGACACGTCCTCGGGCAGGACGACGGGGAGCTGGTCCTTGGGCACCGGCACCGCGCCGCAAGCCCCGCAGTGGATGATCGGGATCGGCGTGCCCCAGTAACGCTGCCGGCTCACCCCCCAATCACGCAGGCGGTACACGGTCGATCCCTGGCCCCAGCCCTCGCCTTGCGCGCGTGCGATGACCGCCGCCTTGGCATCCTCCACCGACAGCCCGTCCAGGAAGCGTGAGTTCACCAGCGCCCCGGGTCCGGTATAGGCGGTGTCGCCGTCGAACATCAGGTCGGTCTTCTCACCGTCGGCGACGACGCGGCAGACTTCGAGGCCGTATTTACGCGCGAAATCCAGGTCGCGCTGGTCGTGCGCCGGCACGCCCATCACCGCCCCGGTGCCGTACTCCATCAGCACGAAGTTCGCGATGAACACCGGCAGCCGGATCGCAGGATCGAGCGGATGCGCCGCGGTCAGCCCGGTGTCGAGGCCCAGCTTCTCCTGCGTGTCCATTTCGGCGGCGGTAGTCCCGCCCTGCTTGCACCGCGCGATGAACGCGGCGACGGCCGGGTCACCCGCCAGTCCCTGCGCCACTGGATGATCCGCCGCGACCGCGACGAAGCTCGCGCCGAAGATCGTGTCGGGCCGGGTCGAGAACACCGCGATCTCGCCGCCGTCCGACACCTGGAAGCTGAACGTCAGCCCCCGACTCCGCCCGATCCAGTTCTCCTGCATCAGCCGAACCTTGTCGGGCCAGTCCTTCAGATCACCCAGGCCGGCGAGCAGATCATCGGCGAAGTCGGTGATCTTGAGGAACCATTGGTTCAGCCGTCGCTTCTCCACCACCGCGCCCGATCGCCAGCCACGCCCGTCGATCACCTGTTCGTTGGCGAGCACGGTCATGTCGACCGGGTCCCAATTGACCGACGACTCCTTGCGGTACACCAGCCCCGCGGACAGCAGATCGAGGAACAGCGCCTGTTCGTGCCCGTAATATTCGGGCTCGCACGTCGCCAGTTCCCTGGACCAGTCGAGCGCGAAACCCAGCCGCTTCAGCTGCGCCTTCATCGTGGCGATGTTCGCGCGGGTCCAGCTGCCCGGATGCACGCCGTGTTCCATCGCGGCATTCTCGGCCGGCATCCCGAACGCGTCCCACCCCATCGGGTGGAGCACCTCGTGCCCCGTCATCCGCCGATAGCGCGCCAGCACGTCGCCCATCGTGTAATTGCGCACATGCCCCATGTGGATGCGCCCCGAAGGATAGGGAAACATCTCCAGCACATAGGCACGCGGCTTGGTCGAAGCGTCGTCGGCGGCGAAGCTCTGCTGCTCGTCCCACACGCGCTGCCAATGCGCGTCCGCCTTGAGCGCGTTGAAGCGCAAGGGCGCGCGTACGTCGGTCAAGGGCGATCAGCCCGCGATCGACGCGCGGCGCAGGTCGCGGGCCCGGGTGAGGATGATGTCCTCCAGCTTCTGCGTCGTCGCCGCCTGCACCGGCGCCGACACCCATTGCCCGCTGCGGTTCACTTCGCGCAGCGCCGCCACGCTCAGCGCATCGGCGCGCAGGTCCTGGTCCAGGATCGACACCGTCAGCTTGATCCGCTCGGCCGGAATCTGCGGGTTCACATACCAGTCGGTGACGATGACGCCGCCGATTGAATCGGTCTGCAGCAGGGGCATGAACGAGATCGTGTCGAGCGACGCGCGCCAGAGATAGGCGTTGACGCCGATTGTCGTCA
>DASVUT010000544.1:0-4824 GCA_036386955.1 Sphingomonas sp.
GCGAGCTGACGGGGGAGGCCCGATCGCTGGATGATTTCGCGCGCGGCTTCTTCGGCGCGGGCGATCCGCGCTTGCAGACCTGGACTTACGAGTTCGACGACGTGATCGACGCGCTGGACCGGGTCGCGGCCTATGACTGGGCGGCGTTCTTTCGCGAAAAGCTGAACCGCACGCATGGCGGCGCGCCGCTCGATGGCATCGCGCGTGGCGGATACTGGATCGCGTATCGCGACGAACCGTCGGGGTATCAGACGGGCAACGAACATGCGTTCGGGCAGATCGACTATACCCATTCGCTGGGGCTGACGCTGAGCCCGCAGGGCAAGCTGACCGACGTGTTGTGGGAAGGGCCGGCGTTCGAGGCCGGGTTGACGCTGGGGATGACGATCACCTGCGTGGGCGACCGGGTGTTCGACCCCGACACGCTGCGCCGCGCGGTGCAGGCGGGGCGTGGGGGGGAGCCGGTGCGCCTGACGCTGACGCGGGGCAAGACTCTACGGGTGGTGGAGATCGCGTGTCCGGAAGGGCCGCGCTTCCCGCATCTGGAGCGGGTGGAGGGCGCGCCGGCGCGGCTGGACGCGATCCTGCGGGCTCGGGAGGAGTAGAAACGGGTCAAATGGGTTTAGGCCGTCGGCGCGACGGGGACTCTGCGTGATCGTCGCGCAGCCAGTTCTCGACGGCGAGCCCCTCGACCCGTGTGAACTCGCGCAAATTGTCGGTCACGAGCGTCGCGCCCAGCGAGAGCGCATGGGCGGCGATCAGCAGGTCGTTGCCGCCGATCGGCAAGCCGCGACGCTCAAGGTCAGCGCGGACCCGGGCATAGTACATGCTCACTTCGTCGCCGAGGGGCATGACCGGTATCCGATTAAGGGCGCCTTCGACGCGAGCGCGCAGGTCTGCGCCGCCTCGGCGTTCTACGCCGTAGCGGAGCTCGCCCGCGACGATCACGCTCGTCAACGCGCGGTCACCCTCCATCTCCAACCTGTCTGCAGCTTTGCCCAGTGGATAGCGGATGATGTCGGACAGAATATTGGTGTCGAGCAGGTGGATGGTCACAGATCGACGGGATCGGGCGGCAAGTCCTCGATAAAGCCGATATCCTCATCGAGCGGTGGCAGGCTGCGCAAATAGTCAATCAACGACGAGGGGCGCGCGCTCTCGATGATCAGCTTGTCGCCCTCCTTGCGGATGACCGCGTCAGTGCCGGGGAGTTCGAACTCACGCGGGATCCTGACCGCCTGGCTGCGGCCGTTGCGGAAGAGTTTGACGCGACGATCGTGGTACATGGCGACCTCCTGGCCTATGTCATAGCATAGGCCGGATTGTCCCGCTACTTCCCGAACCCGAACACATCCTGGTGGAAGCGCCCCGACTCGATCATGTCCTCCAGCCAAGCGGAGCCGCCGGCGTGGTCGGTGGTGGTCTTTTCCATGGCGATGCGGATCAGCGTGTCGCGGACGGCGGGAGCCATGAAGCGGCCGTCGCCGCACAGGAAGATCGCCGCGCCGACTTGAGTCAGCGCCCAGACGCGGTCGCGTTCGGCCCACAAGGCGTCCTGGACATAGCGCCAGGGGTGATCGGGCACCGCGGAGAAAGCGAGGAGGAGGTCGGCGATGCCCGATGCCTGCCAGCCCTCCATCTCCGCGCGGCAGAACCAGTCGTGATCGGGGTGGCGGCAGCCGAAGACGAGCAGCGCGGGGGCGATCTCGGCCCCTTGCGCCTGCTGTACGCTGCGTTCCTGCAGGAAACCGCGTAAGGGCGCAAAGCCGGTGCCGGGGCCGATCAGGATCATCGGGACGGACACATCCTCCGGCGGCGCGAAGGGTGGGTTCGGGCGGCGGACATAGCCGAACACCTGCGCGCCGGGCTCCACCGAGGCCATATAGCCGCTGGCGAAGCCGCGATGTTCGCCCAGGCCCGACCAGGCGGGCGCGGCGCTGGTGCCGACGATCAGGTCGGCAACGTTCGGGTCGACGAGCGGGCTCGACGCGATCGAATAGAAGCGCGGCGCGATCGGTGCGGAGAGCTCGACGAGCTGGTCGAGCGTCAGCTCGATCGCGGGGTGGCGATCGAGCAGGTCGAGCAGGGTCAACCGCTTGGCCGCGACCTCCGCGTCGTAATCGGCCTCCAGCACCTCGATCGCCGCGCGGGTGTGCGGACAGCGCGTCGCCCCCGCAGCCACAACCAGCGCACGCCGGGGCAACGCATCGGACAGTTCGACGAAATCCTCCAGCAACTGCCGGACCGTCACCGTGCGCCCCAGCGGCAGGTGGCGGAAGCGGCCGCCCTGCCCGTCCACGCGCAGCTGCATCGCCGGGTCGACGCCCAGCCGCGCCACCGCGCGGTCGACCAGATCGGGGCGGTTGCGCGCATAGACCGCGACGTGATCGCCGGTGTGGTACCGCTGCCCCTCGGGCAGGCGCAGCCGCACGAAGCGGGTGGACGGGCGCGGCGGTTCGATCGCGAAATCCCACAAGCCGTCCGCGGGGTGGACCAGTTCGTCATTGGCGACGACGGCCAGCCGCTGCGCATGTTCGGGCAGCACCCCGGCCCGCGCCTCGTCGGTGTCGACGGGGGCGAGCGTGAGCGAAGCGTCGCTGGCGCTGGGCGCGGCGTCCGACCCCAGCGCGCGCCACAGGTCGCGGACGAAGCCGGCGACCGCGCCGTCGAAATCGCCCTGCCCGTCGGCCTCGACGCGCGGGATCAGCCGGGTCGCGCCCGCCGCCTCGATCGCGGCATCGACGCGCCTGGGGAAGGCCTGGAAGTTGGGCCATTGGCTGTTGCCGATGCCCAGCACGGCGAAGCGCGCCCCCGACCAGTCGGCGCCCTCGAACGCCCCCGCATCCAGCGCACGCTCCACCGCCACCGCCGTGTCGGGCGCGCGGCCGTTATAGGTGGCGGTCACGACCACGATCACCTTGTCCTCGGGCGCCGCCCCGTTGCTCAGCGCATCGTCCAGCGAGCGGGCGACCACGTCGAACCCGTCGACACGCGCGCGCTCGGCGATCTCCTCGGCGATGTCGCGCGCGGTGCCAAGCGACGATCCGTACAGCACCGCGAACTGCTGCCCCGTGCCCTGCACCGCGGCGACGGGGGCGTCCTCCACCACCGCCTCCGCCACCCCGACGCTCAGCCGTTCGTGGCTCCCGCGCACCCGCACGCGCATGAAGAACTGGTCGGGCTTGATCGATAGCGTTTCCTTGACGCGCAGCCGGTATCCATGCGGATCGGCGACGACGAAGGCGCGCAGCAGCATCGCCATCGCGATCTTGGCCTCGACCATCGCGAACTGCCGCCCGATGCAGGCGCGTGCACCATTGCCGAACGGCTTGTAGGCGTGCGGGTGGTGCCTGGCCTCGTTCTCGGGCAACCAGCGATCGATGTCGAACTCGTCGGGCGCGTCCCATGCCGCGGGACTGCGGTGCAGCCCGGGCGTGAAGACGTTGACCGGCCGGTCCTTCTTCATCACGTACCGGCCGCCGATCACCTCGTCCTCGAACGGTGCCAGCGTGAACGCGGGCGCGGTCGGCCACAGCCGCAGCGCTTCCTTCAGGATGCGCTCGATCACCTCCAGCCGGGCGACATGCGCGTAATCGGGGCGGACATCGCCCGGCATCACGCGGTCGACCTCGGCATAGGCCTGCGCCAGCACCGCCGGATTGCGCAACAGATAGGCGAACGCGAAGGTCAGCATGCCCGACGTCGTCTCGTGCCCGGCGATCAGGAAGGTTAGCACCTGATAGCGGATGTTGATGTCGTCCAGCATCTCGCCCGTTTCCGGGTCGACCGCGGTCAGCATCAGGTTGAGCAGGTCCTTGCCATCGGTCGGGTTGGCGCGGCGATCGGCGATGATCCCGTCGACCAGCGCGTTCATTTCCGCGATGTCGGCTTCGTGCTGGCGCGCCTGTTTCTTAGCGAAACGGTTCTGCACGGGCAGCCGCGTGATCATCGACAAGGACGTGCCGAGCGCGCGCCCGAGCGCCTCCAGGAAACTGTCCAGCTCCTCGCGCTCGAAGCTGTTGAAGCGGTGGCCGAAGCCGGCGATCGCGATCGAATCGAGCGTCAGGCGGGTCATGTCATCGGCGACCAGCACGTCGGTGCCCGTCCGCGCGGTCCATTTGGCGACGAGCTGGTCGCAGACCTCGACGATCATGTCGAAATAGCCGCGCATCGCCCGGTGGCTGAACGCAGGGAGCAGGATGCGGTGCGCCTTGCCCCAGTTCGGTTCATCCGAGAAGGCGGTGAACAGCCCGTCGCCGGCGAACTGGCGCACGACGCGCAGGCCCGGCCCCGGCATCTTGCGGAACCGCGTTTCGTCGCACAGCTCGGCGACCATGTCGGGGTGCGTCACGAACAGCCCGACGCGGCTGCCGAAGTTCAGCTTGAAGATGCCGTCCGGATAATCGCGGCTGACGCTCAGCAGATGCCCGACCAGCCCGCTGCGCGCGATCTGGTGAAGATGCCCGATGACCGGCAGCCCCTTGGGGCTGGGGATGGTGTCGGTCGGGCGATCGGTCGCGGCGGTGGCCATATATGCTCTCCAGAGGCGCGACCTCAACACACCGCGCGAGCGCGCGCAACCGGGCGGGTCAGCCGACGCGCGCGACCATGACCACGGCTTGCGGCTTTGCCGAACCGGAGAGCTGGATGACGTAGCGTCCGGGCCGCAAGGCGAAGTCGACCATCTTGCGCACGCCCGAACAGGCGGGGCCGTGGCCGTGCGTCGTGGAGGCGATCGCGGCGGTGCCCGCGACCACATCGATCCACATCGCCGAATCGAGCGCGACCCGGTACGTGCCGGCGCTCGCGACCCGGAATGTGACC
>DASVUT010000545.1:0-3351 GCA_036386955.1 Sphingomonas sp.
CGTGCGCGCCTGCGCGAGCTCCGCGCCGCCTGGATGCGCGGGCTGGCGACGCTGCCGGCCGCCGTGCGGCGCGACGCGCTGTTCGACCCCGACCGCGCCTTGCCCGACGTCACGCCACCCTATGGCACCTATCGCTGCCGCCTCCACCGGCTCGGCGGCACACCGCCTGCGGCGGAGTGGCAGCCGTGCCGGATCGAGCGCGACAAGACGCGCCAGCGGTTCGTCGTCGAAGGCGGGGGGCAGCGCCCCGCGGGGCACCTCTACCCCGACACCGGCCAGCGGATGGTCTTCCTCGGCAGCCTGGTGATCGGCCGGGAGCGCCGAGTGCTGCCCTATGGCCGCGATCGGCTGCGCGATCTGGGCGGGGTCGTCGAGCGGGTCGGGCCGGCGCGGTGGCGGCTGGTGATACCCGCCCCGCGCTTCGGCGACGCTATCGACGTCATGGAGCTGGTGCCGGGTTGAGCGGGGGCAGCGCACTCAGGTAGGTCCGGCCGGACTGCGCGATCACCGTCACCTGGGCCGGGTTCGCGGCGGCCACCGCCTTCAGATAGGAGCGCGGCTTCTTCATGAGCTTGGGAAATTCGACCTGCACCAACCCCGACCGCCGGGCGGCCTCCTGGACGAAGTGGACGCAGTTGCGCTTGTTCAGATTATACCGCGCATCGCCGGTCTTCTCGTCCCAGGCGGCGATCAGCGCCAGTACCTGGGTATATTGCGCATCGGTGAGCACGACGGAGAACTGCGCGTCACTGCCCTTCACATAGCCCGGCTTGGAGATGTCCAGCCGCCCTGCGACCGTTCCCATCAGGATGGCCGGCGTTACCGACTTCGCGGTGAAGCCGTAATTGGCGTCGATCGCCGGCCCGCCGGCATCGGGCACGCCGCGGAGCGTGAAGAAGGCATGCGGGAAGCTGTTGCCGAGTTCGTGGCTCCAGAAGGTGATCGTCACCGCCGCCTGCGCCGGCCAAGCGACGAGGAAGGCGAGGAAGGTGAGGACGATCCGCATCCGCGCTGCTCTAATCCCGCCGATCAGGCACGCAAGCCGAATTGGCTCAACGGCAAGCTTGATGCCCGCCGCCGGGCGACCGGTGGCGGGCATCCTTCCTCCCCAGGAAGATCGGTCAGCCCAAACGGCCGAGACGGTGGTAAAGGTTGGAGAATTTGGATGAGCGTGGCTCTTCGGCGATCTGCCGGATATAGGCCGCGATCGCTTCCTTCATCAGCCCGAAATCCTCGGTCGAGAAGACGGCACGGCTGCGCTGGGGCTCGGTGCGGGTGGTGGTCTCGATCATGGCTGGTCCTCCTTCAGGCGGCTTGGTGGAATTGGGCGGCTTCGGTCGACTCGGCGAGCGCGGTGGTGGAGCTGGTGCCGCCGGCCACGGCCTGCGCGATCAGGTCGAAATAGCCGGTGCCGACCTCGCGCTGATGGCGGGTGGCGGTGTAGCCGTTGGCTTCGGCGGCGAATTCGGCCTGTTGCAGCTCTGAATAGGCGGCCATGCCGCGGTCCTTGTAGCCGCGAGCGAGTTCGAACATGCCGTAGTTGAGCTGGTGGAACCCGGCGAGCGTCACGAACTGGAACTTGTAGCCCATCGCCCCGATTTCGCGCTGGAAGCGGGCAATGTCGTCCTTGTCCAGATTGGCCTCCCAGTTGAACGAGGGAGAGCAGTTATAGGCGAGCATCTTGTTCGGGTGGTCGCGCTTGATCGCTTCGGCGAAGCGGCGGGCGTCGTCCATGTTTGGCTTGGAGGTTTCCCACCACAGGAGGTCGGCATGGGGCGCGAAGGCGAGCCCGCGCTTGATGCAATGGTCGACGCCCGTGCCCTCCTTGAGCCGGTAGAAGCCCTCCGCCGTGCGTTCACCGGTTAGATATTCATGGTCGCGCTCGTCGATGTCCGATGTGATCAGCCGCGCGCTTTCGGCGTCGGTGCGGGCGCAGATCACGGTGGGAACGCCCGACACGTCGGCGGCGAGACGGGCGGCATCGAGGTTGCGGATGTGCGCCTGAGTGGGGATCAGCACCTTGCCGCCGAGGTGACCGCATTTCTTCTCGCTGGCGAGCTGATCCTCGTAATGAACGCCCGCAGCACCGGCGGCGATATAGGCCTTCATGATCTCGAAGCAGTTGAGTGGGCCGCCGAAGCCGGCCTCCGCATCGGCGACGATGGGGGCGAACCAGTCGCGGGTCGCGCCGCCTTCGCTATGTTCGATCTGGTCGGCGCGCTGGAGCGCGTTGTTGATCCGGCGGCACAGGTCCGGCCCGGCATTGGCGGGGTAGAGCGACTGATCGGGGTACATGGCCCCTGCCGTGTTGGCATCGGCGGCGACCTGCCAGCCGGACAGGTAGATCGCCTTCAGCCCGGCGCGGACCTGCTGCATAGCCTGGTTGCCGCTCATCGCGCCCAGCGCGTTGATGTAATCCTCGCTGCGGAGCAGGTCCCACAGGCGGTGCGCGCCGCGCCTGGCGAGCGTGTGTTCGATGGGGAGGGAGCCGCGCAGGGTCGCGACGTCGGTGGCCGAATAGGGGCGCTCGATCCCGTCGAATCGGCCGGGAGGTGCGGGGACCAGATCGTCGAAGCTCGTCGCCACGTGTGTTATCCTTTACAAGTTCGGCAGCCGTCGCACCGGCTTCTGACCCGAACTTAACGAACATGACGGGATAGGCGATCATTCTCGTCGCCTGATTCAGGTCAGACCGTCGCGTCGTCCCGTCCAGTCCTTGTACGCGTTGTAAATAATTGACACGCCCCGGCGATCGGTGATGATGCACGCGTATCGCAACCGGAGCGTGTAGGACATGGGCGAAGGCAAGCTGATCGCAGGGCATGCGGTGAGGCGCGCGCGGCGGCAGGCGGGGCTGACCCAGGCGGCGATGGCCGAGCGGCTGGGCATATCGCCGAGTTACCTGAACCTGGTCGAGCGCAACCAGCGGCCGGTATCGGCGCAACTGCTCGTCCGCTTGGCGGAGCGTTTCGATTTCGATCCGCGCGCCCTGGCCGCGGCGGAGCCGGGCGGGGGCGCGGCGGCGATCCGGCGTCGGCTGGCGGACCCGCTGTTCGCCGACCTGGAGGTCGATCGCGGCGAGGTGGAGGCGTGGCTGGCGTCGGCGCCCGGCGGTGCGGAAGCGTTCGCGCGCGCATTCGACCTGCGGGGTGAGGGTGCCCAACCCGCGGCCGAGGACGGCGACCCGGCCGAGGCGGCGCGGCGCGCGATCGAGGGATGGAACAACCACTTCGCCGATCTGGATGCGCATGCCGAACGCCTGGCCGACGAGCTGCGAATGGGATCGGGTGACCTGGCCCCCGCGATCGCCGAACGGCTGCGCGCGCGCCATGCGATCGCGATCCGGATCAT
>DASVUT010000546.1:0-3911 GCA_036386955.1 Sphingomonas sp.
GGACCGGTCGCGGTGGGCCAGATCGAGCATGACGGTCGCACGCTGCCCATCATCACCACCGCGCCGCCCGCGCTGCCGCAATATTTCGCGCATTACTGCACCCAGCATGCCGATGCCGAGCTGCTGGTGTCGGGCGACGAGCGGGTGACCTTTGCACAAGCGCATGCCGCATCGCTGCGCGTCGCACGCGCGCTGGTCGCGATGGGGGTGGAGCGCGGCGACCGGGTGGGGATCGCGATGCGCAACTCGCCGTGCTGGATCATCCTGTACATGGGCATCGTCACCGCCGGCGGCGTCGCGACGCTGCTCAACGGCTGGTGGCAGCAGGGCGAACTGGCGCGCGCGATCGAGAGCGTGGATTGCGGCATCGTTTTCGTCGACGGTCCCCGCGCACGGCGGCTGGGCGATTATGACGGCGCGCAGGTGATCGTGCTCGACGATACCGCGCCGATGACGGACGCACTGGCACCCGTTCTCGCGCGCGAGAACGACGTCGCCTTGCCCGAGATGACCGGCGACGACCTGGCGACGATCCTGTTCACGTCGGGATCGACGGGCCAGTCAAAGGGAGCGCTGTCCGATCACCGGGCGGTGGTGCAGGCGACGTACAACTATCTCAGTTCGCTACTGATGATGCTGGGCATCGCGATCAAGATGGGGCAGGTGCCGACCGGTCAGCCCGCGACGCTCATGACGCTGCCGCTCTTCCATGTCACCGGGATGGTTCCGGTCATGCTGCAAAGCTTCGCCATGGGCAGGAAGCTTGTGGTGATGCCCAAATGGGATGCGGGCGAGGCGATGCGGCTGATCGAGGCGGAGCGCGTGACCTACTTCGTCGGCGTGCCGCTGATGAGCTTCGAGATCCTGACCCATCCCGATCGCGCCAAATACGATCTGTCGAGCGTGACCGATTTCGCGGCTGGGGGTGCCCCCCGCCCGGTCGAACATGTGCGGCGGATCGATGCCGAGATGGGAGGCGGCGCGCCGCTGATCGGTTATGGCCTGACCGAAACCAATGCGGTCGGCACGGGCAATTGGCGGACCAACTATCTGGCCAAGCCCGATTCGGCCGGGCGACCGTCCCTGCCGTTGGTCGACCTGGCGATCGTCGACGAGCGCGGGGAGAGCGTGGCGCAGGGCGAACGCGGCGAGGTGGCGATCCGGTCGATCTGCAACTTCCGCGAATATTGGCAGAACCCCGTCGCGACCGCCGCGGCGTTCACCGCGCATGGATTTTTCCGCACCGGCGACATCGGTTATCTCGACGAGGACGGTTACCTGTTCATCGTCGATCGGTCCAAGGACATCATCATCCGCGGCGGCGAGAATATCAGCTGCCTGGAGGTCGAAGCGGCTTTGTACGAGCATCCCGACGTGGCCGAGGCGGCGGTGTTCGGATTGCCCGACGAGCGGCTGGGCGAAGTGCCGGGTGCGGTCGTTCATCCGCGCGAGGGCGCGATCGTCGATGAGCAAAGCCTGTGCGCGTTCCTCGACGCGCACATCGCCGGGTTCAAGGTTCCGCGGCGGATTTGGATCTCGGCGGAGGGTCTGCCTCGGCTCGGCACCGAAAAGATCGACAAGGTCGCCTTGCGCAACCAATATCGCGCCATCGCGGCGGATGAACGGGCGTCGGGGTGAGTTCGTGATGCTGGACCGGCGCACCCTGCTGGTCGGTGGCGGGGCGGGCGTCGGGCTGGTGGTGGCGTGGACGCTGTGGCCGCGGTCCTACCCGGCCAATCTGGTTGCCAATCCAGGCGAGACGATCTTTGGCGCGTGGCTGAAGATCGGATCGGACGGGCACGTCACCGTCGCCGTGCCACAGGCCGAACATGGCCAGGGCGTCTATACGACGCTGCCGCAGGTCGTCGCCGATGAACTGGGCGCGGACTGGCGCACGGTCGGGGTGGAGGCGGCACCGCCCAATCCGCTTTATGCCAATACGCTCGCGCTGGACGAGATGCTCGAGGGCGTGCTGGCGCGCGTGCCCGCCGACCTGCGCGTGCGGGCGGCGGCGAACGCCGGCGCGACGCTGACCGGCGGATCGACGTCGATGCGGATGTGGGAAGCACCCTGCCGACGGGCGGGCGCGGGCGCGCGGGCGCTGTTGTGCCAGGTGGCGGCGCGCGACTGGGGCGTCGATTGGGCGGAATGCGCGGTGGAGGCGGGGTTCGTCGTCCATGGC
The DNA here is from genome assembly GCA_036386955.1 of Sphingomonas sp. Taxonomy (GTDB): domain Bacteria; phylum Pseudomonadota; class Alphaproteobacteria; order Sphingomonadales; family Sphingomonadaceae; genus Sphingomonas. The sequence continues at coordinate 2,183 of DASVUT010000546.1, forward strand.
AAGCGCCGGGTCCGGTTCGCCGCGCTCGCCGAACGCGCGGCGAGCGAGTCGCTGCCCGATCCGCTGCCCATCGGCGGGCAGGGCGCGGGCAAGCTGTCGGGCGTGTCGGTCCCCCGCATCGACGCGCCGTCCAAGGTCGACGGGTCGGCCAATTTCGCCGGCGACGTGCGGCTGGCCGACATGGTGCACGCGCGGGTGCGCAGCGGCCCCGTCGGTGCGTCCCGGCTGCTGCCCGGCGATCGCAAGGCGGCGGACGGAATCGCGGGTGTGTCTGCCGTGGTGGAGGGCGACAACTGGATCGCGGCGGCGGCGACCACCGGCTGGGCTGCCGAACGCGCGCTCGACGCGCTGGCCCCGCGCTTTGTCACCAACGGCGCGGTCGACGATGCGGGCATCGCCGCCGCGCTCGACGCGGCGCTCCGCACGCCCGGATTCACCATGGTCGAGGAGGGCGCGTCGGCGGGCGGGCGGCTGGTCGCGGCGGACTACCGCGTCGCCGCCGGCGTGCCCGCGGCGATCGAGACGCCGAGCGCGGTGGCCTCGGTGCGCGACGGCGCTGCGGAGCTTTGGTTGCCGACCCAGGCCCCCGGCCATGCCGCGCGCGTGGTGGCGGAGGCGCTGGGGATGGACCTCGATGCGGTGACCATCCATCCGATGCTAGTCAGCGGCGGGTTCGGCGAAGCGCTGGAGGCGGAGGTCGCGGCACAGGCGGCGGTGATCGCGGCCAAGCTGCGCCGTCCGGTCAATCTGGTGTGGTCGCGCGACGAGGCGACGCGGGCGGGCCCGGTCCGTGCGCCCGCGGCGGCGCGGATGACCGCGCGGCTGGCCCCGAACGGCGCGATCCTGGGCTGGAGGGCGCGGATCGCGGCACCAGCGACAGGCGCGGCGCTGGCCCGCCGGCTGGTGGGCGGCGTCACCACGGATGCGGCGCTGATCCGGCAGCAGGGCGACGCCTATGCCGTCGCGGGCGCGCGGCCGCCATACCGCATCCCGGCCGTCGCGGTGCACCACCATCCGGTCGATCTCGCGCTGCGGACGGGGCATGCGCGCGGGGGATCGCATGGGAGCACATGCTTCTTCACCGAATGCTTCCTTGATGAACTGGCGCGCGCAGGGGGCAACGAGCCGGTGTCGTTCCGCATCGGCATGCTGGGCGGCGATCCTCGCCTCGCACAATGCTTGTCCACGGCAGCGTCGCTGGGCGGGTGGGAAGGCGGCGTGGCCGGCAGCGGTCAGGGCGTCGCCTGCCACCGCTTTCGTGGCAGTTATGTCGCGGTGATGGCGGAAGCGCACGAGGACGCCGGGCGGATCATCGTCGACCGGCTCGTCGCGGCGGTCGATTGCGGGCAGATGATCCACCCCGACATCGTGCGCCAGCAGATCGAAGGCGGGCTGATCGTCGGCCTGGCCCAGGCGCTGGGCGCATCCACCGGCTATGCGCGCGGCCTGCCGAGCGTACGCGGCATGGGTGGCCTGCGCCTGCCTCGCCTGGCCGACACGCCCGACATCACGGTGGAACTGATCCGCAGCGACGACTCGCCGGGCGGCGTTGGCGAATTGGGTATTACCGCCGTCGCCCCCGCCATCGCCAACGCGCTGTTCGCAGCCACCGGCCAGCGTCGGCGAACGCTTCCGCTCACCTGAGGCACGGGGCCTGGGCGGCGCATAGGACGGCCTGCGCTTTCCGGGCCCGTTAACCTTTGAGCCCTAATCCAGGTTGTGATCCCAT
>DASVUT010000547.1:0-3471 GCA_036386955.1 Sphingomonas sp.
AGACCGGGCGCGCGACCAAGATCATGACCTTCCACGGGCTCGAGCGCGTGCCGACCGACGAGGCCCAGGCAGGCGACATCATCTCGATCGCGGGGCTCACCACGACCACCGTGTCGAACACGATCTGCTCGCCCGAAGTGACGGAACCGCTGCACGCCCAGCCCATCGATCCGCCAACGCTGTCGATGCGCTTTGCCGTCAACGATTCGCCGATGGCGGGGCGCGAGGGCAGCAAGGTGACGTCGCGGATGATCCGCGACCGCCTGTTCCGCGAAGCCGAATCGAACGTCGCGATCAAGGTGACCGAGTCGGCGGACAAGGACAGCTACGAAGTCGCCGGCCGCGGCGAATTGCAGCTCGGCGTGCTGATCGAGACGATGCGCCGCGAAGGCTTCGAGCTCGGCATTTCGCGCCCGCGCGTGCTGTTCGGCGAGGACGAGAACGGCAACATGACGGAGCCGTACGAGACTGTCATCATCGACGTGGACGAGGAATATTCGGGCACGGTCGTCGAGAAGATGAACCTGCGCAAGGCCGAGATGACCGACATGCGCCCCAGCGGCGGCGGCAAGACGCGGATCACCTTCTCCGCGCCCAGCCGCGGGATGATCGGCTATCACGGCGAATTCCTGTCCGACACGCGCGGCACGGGGATCATGAACCGGCTGTTCGAACGCTATGGCCCGCACAAGGGCAAGATCGAAGGGCGCAAGAACGGCGTGCTGATCTCCAACGGATCGGGCGAGGCGAATGCCTATGCGCTGGGTCCGCTCGAGGAGCGCGGCATCCTGATGGTGGCGCCGCAGGAGGCGCTATACGAGGGCATGATCGTCGGCGAGAACGCCAAGACCGAAGACCTCGAAGTCAACCCGATGAAGGCCAAGCAACTGACCAACTTCCGCGCGAGCGGGGGCAAGGACGACGCGATCCGCCTGACCCCGCCCAAGCGGCTGACGCTGGAACAGGCGATCGCCTATATCGACGACGACGAGCTGGTCGAGGTGACGCCCAAGTCGATCCGGCTGCGCAAACGTCACCTGGACCCCAACGAGCGCAAGCGCGCGAGCCGGGCGAAGCAGGCGGCGTAGATCTTCCCGTCTTCGAAGTAGTCGGCCGAAGGAAGGTCGCTGCTGTGTCTGCGTCGAACACAGCAGCGACCTTCCGCTATTCAATGCGACACGCTGGTGAGCTCGACTACCTGCGGCGCTCAAGCCAGGCGAGCTCGGTACGGGCGTCGGCTTCCGGTATGGCATCGCAGGACGAGGTTCTCATCGTACCAGACGGATCGCGAACTACGTAAAGGAGATAGGTTTTGCCCGGCTCCAGCTCCGCCAGACAACTGGAGCGGGTGCTGTTTACCGCCACCAGAGTCTTCAAGGGTCGCTTCCAGCTCCGCTCCACCTCGATCCGGTAAGTGCGATCATAGGCAGACACCTCCCGGGAAGATCGGATGGTCGCGAGCAGCACGGCATGCGCCTGCCGATACGTCTTAGCCGGCGATTGGCGCACGCATCGGCAGGCCTCCGCTGCGCCGGCGGACAGGAGCGCCGCGGCGGTGATCGCGATTGCGCTCCTCCTCACCCAGCCGGTCATCCTTGGATATTCGGGTTATAGGGCGTCCACGGATCGTCGACACCGCCCTTTTCGCTTTGTCGACCCAGACCCGTCGCGAGTAACGCCTCCTCTGCCTGCTTGCTGTTGCCACCCGGCGCTCCGTTGATATGCGCCAGTTCGTGGATCAGCGTCGCGAGGACCGTCCATCGCCCTATTGCGAAAGCCCCCCGGCCGACCGCCAATTCGCTTCCGCCAACGATTGCTTCGCCAAAATAGGTGATAACTGGGTTGAAGTTCACCCAGATACTGTTGTCCGCCAGCAACCCCGTCAAACTGCGGCCCCTCGGCAATGTTACGAAATAACGATCGGCTTGCGGGGAGCCGCGTGCGATTGCGCGAGCGCGGTTTCGGGCCCAACGCATGGGCGCAAGATGCTGCGCGCGAAAGGGTACGTAGTTGGGAACCGGGCTGGTGTGATCGCCGATGTTGAGTTGAATCGACACTGGATAGCTCCCGTTGCTCGGTGATTCTGCCGCATCACAACCCTTTATTGTCGCATATCATATTGAGTTGCACCGGGGTAGCCAGATTGAACGTATCACTTCGTCGTCGTGGTCAGGAGGGCACCTTCACCGCATCCCCCACCTTCAACCGCTCGCCATTCGTCACGATCACGCGGTCGCCCAGCTTCACCGCCTTGAACAGCTTGCGTGCGAACGCCGTCGGTACGCCGACGCAGCCATGGGTGGCGGCGTCGCGGATGACGTCGGCACCGTGGATCGAGATGCCGTCGTTGGTCAGGCGCAGCATGTAGGGCATGGGGGCGCCGTAGAGGTTGGAGACGTGGTCGGCGTCTTTCTGCGTGACCTTGAAGATGCCAAGCGGGGTCGGTTTGGTTTGCGCGCCGTAGAGGATCACCGCGGTGCCGATCTCATATCCGGCGCGGAAGACCGACAGCGATTGCGCGGCGAGATCGACGGTGATGACCAGCGGGCCATCGGGTACATCGCTTTCGTCCCAATAATGGTTGCCGTGGCGGAACGGGCCCGGCAGCGTCATGACGCGGCGGATGACGAAGGGCGTCGGGGTCGGGGTTGGCGTCGGCTTGGACACCGGGGCGCCCATCCGGATCGGCGCGAGGGGGGTCGGCCGGGCGGAGGGTGCAGGCTGCACGGCCGCGCTGGGCCGGTACATCGCCGCCACTTGGCGCGGCTCGCGCTGGGCCAGCGCCCACACCGCGAGCACCCCCGCCAGTGCGAGCACGCCGATTGCCAGGAGACGGACAGGGGAGCGTGTCATCGCCGACCGCCTATAGAGATGACGTTAAGATCGCGTCACGCTGAACCGCCGCTAAATACGGCATTCTGGCGTCGTTCACCCGCATTCGTCCAAGGATTGCAACACGGTCCGACCTTCGTGCGTTCTTTGTGCCTGGACCGGGCGTATCAGTTTGGAGGTTCGAGATGAACGGATTGATGAAGAAGGCGGGGCTGGGCGTCGCGCTGGCGGTGACCACGCTGAGCGTCGCGGCACCCGCCGATGCGCAGCGCTGGCGGCGCTATGATCGCAATCGCGGCGGCGACGTCGCGGCGGGCGCGATCCTGGGCGGGATCGTCGGCCTGGGCGTCGGCGCGGCGATCGCGTCGAGCAACCGTGATCGGTTCTACGATGACGGCTATTATTACGGGCCGCGGCCGCGCTTTCGCGGCTATTATGCGCCGCCGGTGCGCTACCGGGCGGTGCCGCGCCGCTTCTATGCGCCCCGCGGGTACTACGCGCCGCGTTACGCCTATCCGCCGCGCTATTATGGCGGCTGGGGCTATTGAGCGAACGAACGCGCGGCGCGGGGGCAACCTCCGCGCCGCTTTTCATTTGGCGTGACACGATGGGACCGATAAGGGCGCGGCCATGACCGAT
>DASVUT010000548.1:0-4240 GCA_036386955.1 Sphingomonas sp.
CAAGGCCCGGCTCGCCATGCATCTGCGCGACCTGACCGGCATCCGGCTCGACCCGGACGCCATGTTCGATGTCCAGGTGAAACGCATCCACGAGTATAAGCGCCAGCTCCTCAACATCGTCGAGACGGTCGCGCTGTATGATCGGATCCGGCACCATCCCGAGCGCGATTGGGTGCCGCGCGTGAAGCTGTTCGCGGGGAAGGCCGCGTCGAGTTATCACAATGCCAAGCTGATCATTAAATTGGCGAACGATGTGGCGCGCCGCGTCAATGCCGATCCGGTCGTCGGCGACCTGCTGAAAATCGTGTTCGTCCCCAATTACAACGTGTCGGTGGCCGAAAAGATCGTGCCCGCGTGCGACCTGTCCGAACAGATCAGCACGGCGGGGATGGAGGCGTCGGGCACCGGCAACATGAAGTTCGCGCTGAACGGCGCGCTGACGATCGGGACGCTGGACGGGGCCAATGTCGAAATCCGCGACCGGGTGGGTGCCGACAACATCGTCATCTTCGGCCTGACCGCCGACGAGGTCGAGGCCAGCCGCGCGGGCGGATACGATCCGCGCGCCGTGATCGAGGCCACGCCCGACCTCAAACAGGCGCTGTCCGCGATCGCCGGCGGCGTGTTCTCCCCCGACGATCCCGATCGTTACAAGGGCCTGGTCGCCGGGCTGTACGACGGAGACTGGTTCCGCGTCGCCGCCGATTTCGACGCCTATGCCAAGGCGCAAGAACAGGTCGACGCGCGCTGGGTCGATCAGCAAGGCTGGCGCGCCGCCGCGATCCGCAACGTCGGCGCGATGGGCTGGTTCTCGTCCGATCGCACGATCGGGGAATATGCCCGCGACATCTGGGCCGTGGCGTGACACCGCCCAAGGGTGCCATCCAGTCGCTGCTCGACGGCCACCACGACGATCCCTTCTCGCTGCTCGGGCTCCACGCAGGGCCCGGGGGCACGTTCGCGCGCGCGCTGGTGCCCGGAGCCGAGACGCTGGAGGCGCACGACCTGTCGGGCGCGAGCCTGGGCACCCTCACCCGCATCGACGATCGCGGGCTGTTCGAGGGGCTGGTGATCGGCGATCCGCAACCGGTGCGCTACCGCGCGCAAGCGCACGGGGCGCAGTGGTGGGTCACCGACCCGTACAGTTTCGGCCCCGTCCTCGGCCCGACCGACGATTATCTGATGGGCGAAGGCACGCATCTGCGCCTGTGGGACAAGATGGGCGCGCATCTGATCGATCATGAAGGCGCGGTGGGCGTCCATTTCGCGGTCTGGGCGCCCAATGCGCGGCGCGTGTCGGTGGTCGGCGACTGGAACGACTGGAACGGCGCGCGCCACGTCATGCGCCGGCGAGGCGATGTCGGCGTGTGGGAGATCTTCATTCCCGACATCGCGGAGGACCGCGGCTACAAGTTCGAGATCATCGCCGCCGACGGCACGGTCCAGCCGCTCAAAGCCGATCCGTTCGCGCAAGCCTCCGAACTGCGCCCCGCCACCGCGTCGCGCACCACCGCGCCGCCGCGCCATGTTTGGGGCGACGCCGATCACCGCGCGCATTGGGCGGGCGTCGATCCACGCCGCGTCCCCATTTCGATCTACGAAGTCCATGCGGGGTCCTGGGACCGCGACGAGAATGACTGGTATCTGAGCTGGGACGCGCTGGCCGAACGGCTGATCCCCTATGTCGTCGACCTGGGCTTCACCCATATCGAGTTCCTGCCGGTCAGCGAATATCCCTATGACCCGTCCTGGGGCTATCAGACCACCGGCCTCTACGCGCCCTCGGCCCGGTTCGGCGACCCGGAAGGCTTCGCGCGTTTCGTCGACGGCGCGCACCGGGCCGGGATCGGCGTGCTGATCGATTGGGTGCCGGCGCATTTCCCGGTCGACGCACACGCGCTGGCGCGGTTCGACGGCACCGCGCTGTACGAACATGACGACCCGCGGCTCGGTTTCCACCCCGATTGGAACACCGCGATCTACAATGTCGGGCGGCGCGAGGTGTCGAGCTTCCTGGTCAACAACGCGCTGTTCTGGGCCGAACGCTATCATGTCGACGGGCTGCGCGTCGATGCGGTCGCGTCGATGCTCTACCGCGATTATTCCCGCAAGGCCGGCGAATGGATCCCCAATGCGGAGGGAGGCCGTGAAAATTGGGAAGCGGTCGAGTTCCTGCGCCAGGTCAACACCGCGATCTATGCCCAGCACCCCGGCGTGTTCACGGTCGCGGAGGAGTCGACGAGTTGGCCGGGCGTTTCGCACCCGATCACGCAAGGCGGCCCACGCACGAGTCTGGGGTTCGGGTTCAAATGGAACATGGGCTGGATGCACGACACGCTCCAATATTTCGCGCGCGAACCCGTGCACCGCAAACACCATCATCACGACGTGACGTTCGGGCTGCATTACGCCTTCACCGAGAACTTCGTTCTTCCCTTGAGCCATGACGAGGTCGTTCACGGCAAGGGATCGCTGCTGACCAAGATGGCGGGCGACGACTGGCAGCAATTCGCGAATCTGCGCTGCCTGTACGCGCTGATGTGGGGCTATCCGGGCAAGAAGCTGTTGTTCATGGGGCAGGAGTTCGCGCAGCGCGGCGAATGGTCCGAAGCCCGCGCGCTCGACTGGCATCTGTGCGACAGCCACGCGCATGCCGGCGTCCGCACGCTGATCCGCGACCTAAACCGCCTTTACGCCAGCCGCCCCGCGCTCCACGCGCGCGATTGCGAGGCCGAAGGGTTCGAATGGCTCGTCGCCGACGACGCCGCCAACTCCGTCTTCGCCTGGATACGCCGCGCGCCCGGCGCGAATCCGGTCGCGGTGATCGCCAACATGACCCCGGTCGCGCGCGCGCCGTACCGCGTGCCGCTGCCCCATGACGGGCGCTGGCGCGAGATCATCAATTCGGACGCGCAGGTTTATTGGGGATCGGGCTGCGGCAATCTGGGCGGGGTGGAGGCCAGGGACGGCACCGCCTGGGTCACGCTGCCGCCGCTGGCGTGCGTGATGCTGGAATGGGATGGATAGCCGCTTCTTCTAAAGCCCTCTCCCGCTCTTTGCGGGAGAGGGCTAAGAAGAGAAGAATAGAAAAACAGGAGAGAGCAGCGATGGAACAGCGAAAAGGCCACCCGCTCGCGCCCGGCTGCCGTCATGCTGAACTTGTTTCAGCATCCATGCGACACCCTCGGCCGCACGGATGACGCTGGCGGCATCGCATGGACCCTGAAACAAGTTCAGGGTGACGAGATACTAAAAACGACAAGGGAGAGCAGCGATGGAACAGCGAAAAGGCCACCCGCTCGCGCGTGACGCGATGGCGTATGTGCTGGCCGGCGGGCGCGGCAGCCGGTTGTTCGAGATGACCGATACGCGCGCCAAGCCCGCGGTCTATTTCGGCGGCAAGTCGCGCATCATCGACTTCGCGCTGTCCAACGCGCTCAATTCGGGCATCCGCCGCATCGGTGTCGCCACCCAGTACAAGGCGCACAGCCTGATCCGCCACCTTCAGCATGGCTGGAACTTCTTTCGCCCCGAGCGCAACGAAAGCTTCGACATCCTCCCCGCCTCGCAGCGCGTCAGCGAGACGCAGTGGTATGAAGGCACCGCCGACGCGGTCTACCAGAACATCGACATCATCGACAGTTACGGCCCCGAGTTCATGGTCATCCTGGCGGGCGACCACATCTACAAGATGGATTACGAGATCATGTTGCAGCAGCACTGCGACAGCGGAGCCGATGTGACGGTCGCGTGCATGGAGGTGCCGCGGATGGAGGCGGTCGCGTTCGGCGTGATGCATGTCGACGCGAACGACCGCATCATCGACTTCGTCGAGAAACCCGCCGATCCCCCCGCCCTGCCCGGCAACCCCGATGTCGCGCTGGCGTCGCTTGGCATCTATGTCTTTTCGACCCGCTTCCTGTTCGATCAGCTCCGCCGCGATGCCGCGACGCCGGGATCGGACCGCGACTTTGGCAAGGACATCATCCCCTATCTGGTCAAGCACGGCCACGCCCAGGCGCACCGCTTTTCGGCAAGCTGCGTGCGCACCGCCGAGGAGCCCGGCGCGTACTGGCGCGATGTCGGCACGATCGATGCCTATTGGGAGGCCAATGTCGACCTGACCGACATCGTTCCCGAACTCGACCTGTACGATCATAGCTGGCCGCTCTGGACCTATGCCGAGATCACGCCCCCGGCCAAGTTCGTCCACGATGTCGACGGACGCCGCGGATCGGCC
>DASVUT010000549.1:0-4584 GCA_036386955.1 Sphingomonas sp.
GATCTGGCGGACCTTGGACTTGGGGCCCTCGGTTACTTCGAACACGACGTCGACGCGGTTCTGGTCGAGGTTGACCTGCTTGGGCTCGACCGTCGCGCCGAAGCGGCCCTGACGGCGGTAGAGTTCGATGATGCGCGCGACGTCGGCGCGCACCGCGCTGCGCGTGAAGATCTGGCGCGGCGCGAGCTTGATCTCGGGCTTGATCTTGTCTTCCTTCAGGCGCTTGTTGCCCTCCAGGATGATGCGGTTGATGATCGGATTTTCGCGCACGCGCACGACGATCTCACCGGTCTCGACGCCGGCGATCGAATAATCCGCGAACAGCTCCGACGCCTGGAGATCGACCAGCGCCTGATCGAGCGTCGCGGCGGTGTAGGGGATGCCGACGCGCAGCTTGGTATAGGACAGCACCGTGTCGGGTTCGATCCGCTGCGATCCTTCGACCCGCAAGGTGCGGATCGTTCCCGCGCTGACGGGCGTTGGAGTGGTCGGTGTCGCCTGAGGCGTGGGTGCTGGCGTGGCGGGCTCGGCGGGCGCGGGCGCGGCGGTCTGGGCGAACGCCGGCACGCCCGCGAGCATCGTGCCCGCCAGCAGCAGCGCGCCCGCACGCGCGAATTTGGAACCGTTGGTCAAGATCACTCACCCACCCCGAAACGCTAAATGCACAGACCCCTGGCCGTGGGGCCCCTGCCCTACATGGCTCAACCGATCAACCCAGCCAGGCCTTGCCATAATCCAAATGCGCCCAGATCGTTGAAGGTTACGAGCAGCATCAGCGCCAGCAACGCGGCCATGCCGCCCCGGAATGCCCAATCCTGGACATGCGGTTCGAGCGGTCGGCGGCGCACCGCCTCGATCGCGTAGAAAAGCAGATGGCCACCATCGAGCATCGGCACTGGCATCAGGTTGATGAACCCCAGATTGATGGAAACCAGAGCGAGCAGTCCGATAAAGGCGGGCCAGCCCAGCGACAGCTGTTCGCCCGAAACCTTTGCAATCTGTAGTGGCCCGCCGAGCTCCTTCACCGATCGCCGTCCGGAGATGATCTGCGCTAGGGCATCGGTTGTCGATCGCAACACACTGCCGACGCCCTTAATCCCCTCCCAGGGTGCATCGATCGCATTGACAGGGACGCGGATTGCCGGCGGCGGCGAAATACCCAGCCGCCCGATCCGGTATTCGTTACCGAACCGATCACGCTGCCGCTCGACCGCTATCAGAGCTCGAACAGCCAAGCGCTGATCGCCACGAACGATATTCACCGTTACTCGCTCGGCCGGACGCAGCCTTACAAAATCATACACCTCGCCGAAATCATCCATGATCCGCCCGTCAATAGCGACAATCCGGTCTCCAGCCTTGATCCCGGCGGCCGCAGCCGCACTGTCGTTCACGATCGCACCCGCAGTCGCTGGCGTTCGATCAACGCCATAGGCCATCGCAAAACCAGCCAAGACCAGAATAGCGACCGCGAAATTCACCACCGGACCCGCCGCGACGACGATCGCGCGCTGCCACACGGGCTTGGCCTGGAACGTGCGGTTGCGCTCCGCGGGGGGCAGCGCCAGCCATTCGGCACTTGGCTGGCTGGCGGGGTTCATGTCACCGGCGAAGCGGACATAGCCGCCCAAGGGGAGCCAGCCGATCTGCCACCGAGTCCCGCGCTTGTCGGTGAAGCCGGCGATACGGTGCCCAAAGCCGATGGCGAACGCCTCGGCATGGATGCCGAACCAGCGCCCGGCGAGGTAATGCCCCATCTCGTGCACGAACACGAGCGGACCGATCACGGCCACGAAGGCCAGGATCGTCAGCAGAAAACCGGGAGCTTCGATCAAGCCACGCCATCCTTCACGCGTTCGGTCGCCAGCGCACGCGCTTCCCGATCGACGGCGAGAACCGCGTCGATCGTGCCGGGTGCCGCGGGAGCGAACCGCGCCAGCATATCCTCCACAATTGCGGCTATTTCGAGGAAGCCGATCCTGCCGTCGAGGAATGCGGCGACCGCTATCTCATTGGCGGCGTTCAGGATTGCGGGCGCCGCGCCGCCCGCCTCCAGCGCCGCGCGGGCGAGCCGCAAGGCCGGGAAACGGCGTTGGTCAGGGGCCTCGAAGTCGAGCCGTCCGAGTGCCACGAGATCAAGCGGGGCCATCGGCGTCGCCATGCGGTCGGGCCAGGCAAGACAGTGCGCGATCGGCACGCGCATGTCCGAGGGGCCGAGCTGAGCCAGCATCGACCCGTCGACATAATCGACCAGGCTGTGAATGACCGACTGCCGGTGGACCACGATCTCGATCCGGTCGGCGGGCACGGGGAACAGCCGCGCCGCCTCGATCAGCTCCAGCCCCTTGTTCATCATGGTCGCCGAATCGACCGAGATCTTGGCGCCCATCGACCAGTTCGGGTGCGTCACCGCCTGTGCCGGGGTGACGCCGCGCATCCGATCGGTCGACCAATCGCGAAACGGCCCGCCGCTCGCGGTCAGGATCAGGCGGCGGATGCGGTCGGGGCGGCCGGACAGGCACTGGAAGATCGCATTATGTTCGGAATCGCACGGCAACAGCGTGGTGCCCGACGCCTTGGCCGCGGCAAGGATCAGCTCGCCGGCCGAGACCAGGGGCTCCTTGTTGGCGAGCACGACGACGCCGCCACCGGCGACCGCCGCCATCGCTGGCTCCAGCCCCGCGCAGCCGACGATCGCGTCCATAGTCCAATCCGCGCCTGATGCCGCCACCTCGATCACCGCGGCCGGGCCACCTGCGGTGGCGATTCCGGTGCCCGACAAGGCCTCCCGCAGCGCGGGCAGGCACGTTTCGTCGGCGACGACCGCACGCTCCGCCCTCGTCCGGATTGCCGCGGCCGCCAGCCGGGCGACGTCGCAATTGGCGGTGAGCGCGACGACGCGAAACGCGTCCGGCGCGCGCTCGACCAGATCGAGCGTCGACGTGCCGACCGACCCGGTCGCGCCCAGAATGGTGACCGTCTTCACAACAGCCGCGGCAATACGACCAGCAGCGCGGCGATCGGCGCGACCGGCACCAGCCCGTCGAGCCGGTCGAGCACGCCGCCATGACCGGGCAGGATGTTGCCCGAATCCTTCACGCCGGCGCGGCGCTTGATGGCGCTTTCATACAGGTCGCCCGCCTGGGCCAGGATCGCGAGCAGCGGCGTGGCGATCACGAGCGCGAAGGGCAGGCCATAGCCGTGCAGCCCGACGGCGAGCGCGCTCGCCAGCAGCATGCCGCCGATCAGGCCCGCCCAGGTCTTGGCCGGGCTGATCCGGGGCGCGAGCTTGGGGCCGCCGATCGTACGGCCGGCGAAGAACGCGCCAATGTCGGTCGCCCAGACCAGCGCCAGCGCCCACAGCGCCAGCAACAGCCCGTCGTCCTGGCGGCGCAGCACCGTCAGCGCCAGCACGGGCAGGCCGCAATAGATCACGCCGAGACCCAGCCCGCGCTTGTTGGTGACGATGACCGCGAAGAATGCCGCGCCCGCCAGCAGGCCGGCGGCGAAGAAGTCGCGGTTCTCGATGATCAGCGACGGTGGTGCCATGATCGCGAGCGGCACCGACATCGCCATCTGCGCGACTCGCTTCTCCCGCGCGGTCGCCCCGTGCAGGTTCGCCCATTCCGACATCATGATCAGCGCGATGACCACCGCGAGCAGCCAGAATATGATGCCGCCCAGCAGAACCGCGGTACTTGCGACCGCGATCATGGCAACGCTGGCGATCATCCGCAGCCGCAGGTTGGACGGCGTGCGCAGCTTTGCATCCGGCGTCGGCGGCAGGACCACCGGCTCCTCGGTCAGCAGCGTCACAGCCCGCCGAAGCGGCGCTGCCGCTGTCCGAACGCGGTTACCGCACGCTCCAGCATCGCCGCGTCGAAGTCGGGCCACAGCGTGTCGACGAAGATCAGCTCCGCGTAAGCCGCCTGCCACAGCAGGAAGTTCGACAGCCGCTGTTCTCCCGAGGATCGGATGACGAGATCGAGCGGAGGGAGGTCGGCGGTGTCGAGTTCGCGCTCGATCGCGGCCTCGTCGATCGACGCCGGGTCGATTTCTCCGTTTGCCGCCCGCGTCGCCAGCCGACGGGCGGCGGCGGCGAGTTCGCTCTGCGCGCCGTAATTGAGCGCGATCGCCAGCAGCGGGCCCGAATTGCCCGCCGTCCGCGCGATCGCATCGTCGATCATCGCGACCAGATCGGGCGAAAAGGCGCGCCAGTCACCGATGACGCGCAGGCGGACATTCTCGCGCGCGAGTTCGGCCAGGTCGGAGCGGATGAAGTGGCGCAGCAGCCCCATGAGGTCGCCGACCTCCTCGGCCGGGCGGCGCCAGTTCTCGGACGAAAAGGCGTAGAGCGTCAGCGCCTCGATCCCCATCGCGCGCGCGGCACGGGTGACGCGGCGGACCGCCTCCACCCCCGCCTTGTGCCCGGCGAGGCGCGGCAGGTGGCGCTGCTTGGCCCAGCGGCCGTTGCCGTCCATGATGATCGCGACATGGCGCGGCATCACCGCCGCACCCGGGACGGCCGCCAGGATCGGCGCGGTGCTCATGCGCGCGTCACCGTCCAAGCACCGGCCCCCATCA
>DASVUT010000550.1:0-5299 GCA_036386955.1 Sphingomonas sp.
CAGCCGGTGACGCTCGGCCACCACCTCATGGCGTATCACGCGATGACCGCGCGCGACATCAGCCGATTCCGGGACGCGCGCGCGCGGCTGAACCAGTGTCCATTGGGTGCCGCGGCGCTGGCGGGGACGGGGTTCCCGATCGATCGCGATGCGACCGCGAAGGCGCTGGGGTTCGACGCGCCGACGCGCAACAGCCTCGATTCGGTCAGCGACCGCGATTTCGCACTCGATTATCTGACCGCGGCCACGCAGTGTGCGCTGCATCTGTCGCGCTTGGCCGAGGAGTTCGTGCTCTGGGCGTCGCAGCCGTTCAGCTTCGTGGCGCTGTCGGATGCCTGGTCGACGGGCAGCTCGATCATGCCGCAAAAGCGCAATCCGGACGCCGCCGAGCTGGTGCGCGGGCATGCGGGGCGGATCACCGGATGCATGACCGCTTTGATGATGACCATGAAGGGCCTGCCGCTCGCTTATTCCAAGGACATGCAGGACGATAAGCCACCGGTGTTCGAAGCGCATGCACTGCTGGGGCTCAGCCTGGCGGCGATGACCGGCATGGTCGAAAGCGCGACCTTCCGCACCGACCGCATGCGCGAAGTCGCACAAAGCGGGCATGCGACCGCGACCGATCTGGCCGATTGGCTGGTGCGCGAAGCGGGGTTGCCCTTCCGGGAGGCGCATCACGTCACGGGCCGCGCGGTAAAGCTGGCCGAGGAACGGGGTTGCGGGCTGGCCGATCTGTCGCTGCCCGATCTGCAGGCGATCGATGCACGGGTTCGCGCGAGCGTGTACGACGTGTTGAGCGTGGATGCTTCGGTGGCGAGCCGCACGAGCTTTGGCGGCACCGCGCCCGCCAATGTCCGTGCGGCGATCGCGACGGCGCGGGGAGAATTGGCATGAGCCGAGTGAAAGCGACACGGGGCGTGTTGGGTCTTGCGACGGTCCTGTCGCTGACGGCCTGTGGATCGGCGGCGGGTTTGAAGCCCGCGCCGGGCGAAGCGCTGCCCGTGGCCCCCTTCGGCGCCACCGCGACACCGACGCCGGGGCAGTTGCTGACCCCCACGACGCAGCAGCGGCCCCAACGTTCCGACGAGTTGCTCCGCAGTTCGCAGGAGCGCCGCGCCGACGATTTCGACCTGCCGCCGCAATGAGCGAGTTCTTTCTCTATCGCAACGGCGTCCTCCACTGCGAGGACGTGCCGCTGGCCGCCATCGCGCAGGCCGTCGGCACGCCCGTCTATGTCTATTCGGCCAACGCGTTTCGCCGCCACGCGCGGGCGTTCGCGCACGGGCTGAGCGCCCTGCCGCGCGTGCACCTGGCCTATGCGATCAAGGCCAATCCCAACCTTGCGGTCCTCCGCGTGCTCGCCGACGAAGGCTATGGTGCCGACGTGGTCTCGGGCGGCGAGATGGCGCGCGCGCTGGCGGCGGGCATCCCGGCCAAGGACATCGTTTTCTCAGGGGTCGGGAAGACCCGCGCCGAGCTGATCAAGGGTCTGGATGAGGGCATCGGCCAGTTCAACCTGGAGCTGGAAGAGGAGGGCGAGGTGCTCGCCGCGCTCGCCCATGCGCGCGGAACGACCGCGCCGGCGGTGCTGCGCGTCAATCCCGATGTGGATGCAGGCACGCACGCCAAGATCTCGACCGGCAAGCGCGACAACAAGTTCGGGGTGCCGATCGACCAGGCGGTGGCGATGTTCGCGCGGCTGGCCGGGCGGCCCGGGTTAGACCTGCGCGGCGTCGCGATCCACATCGGCAGCCAGCTGGCCGATCTGTCACGGCTGGAGACCGCCTATGCGCGCGTCGGGGCGCTGGTGGCGGAGCTGCGCGCGGCGGGTCACACCATTACGCGCGTCGATCTGGGCGGTGGGCTGGGCGTGCCTTACCGCCGCGATGACGTGTTGCCGTCACCCGCCGATTACGGCGCGATGGTGGCTCGCGCAACGGCAGGGTGGGATGTCGAGCTGATGTTCGAACCCGGCCGCGTGATCGCGGGTAATGCCGGCGTGCTGCTGACCGAAGTCATCTGGGTGAAGCCCGGCGTCGAGTATCCGTACGTCATTGTCGATGCCGCGATGAACGATCTGGCGCGCCCGGCGCTGTACGACGCCTTCCATGATTTCGTCGCGGTTCGGCCGACGGGCGAGCGGATGACCGCCAACATCGCCGGGCCGGTGTGCGAAAGCGGCGATACCTTCGCGATGGGGCGGGAAATGGACGCGGTCGCATCGGGCGATCTGGCGGTGTTCCGGACCGCGGGCGCATATGGCGCGACGATGGCATCGACCTATAACAGCCGCGCGCTCGTGCCCGAGGTGCTGGTCGACGGCGATCGCTATGCGGTGGTCGCCGACCGGATCGAGCCCGAGACGATCCTGGCCGCCGAGCGCGTGCCCGAATGGCTGCGCTGACGCTGCATAGCCTGCCGCTGTTCGTCCGGTTGGGCGGACGGTCGGTGATCCTGCTCGGCGATGGCGAGGCGGCCGATGCCAAGCGGCGGTTGCTCGACCGTGCCGGCGCGGTGGTGGTCGGTGAGGACGCGGTGGCCGCGCTCGCCATCGTCGCGATCGATGACGAGTTCGAAGCACTGGCGGCGGTGGCACGGCTGAAGGCGCGCGGCGTGCTGGTCAACGCGGTCGACCGGCCCGACCATTGCGATTTCACGCTGCCGGCGATCGTCGACCGTGCACCGGTGTTGATTGCAATAGGCACGGGCGGCGTGTCCGCCGGGCTGGCGGCGGCGTTGCGGCAGCGACTGGAAGCGTTGCTGCCGGCGGGGTTGGGGCGGCTGGCCGAGGCGCTGCATGCCGCGCGCGGGGCCTTGCGCGCGCGCTATCCCGAAGGGGGGGAGCGGCGGCGCGCGATCGCGGCGGGGCTCGCCGCGGGCGGGCCGATCGACCCGTTGCGCGCCGAAGCCGATGTCGAGCGCTGGGTAAGCGGAGACGCGCTCCAACAAGGGGCGGAGACGGTGACGATCCGGCTCCACTCCGCCGATCCCGACGACCTCACGCTGCGCCAGGCCCGCGCCCTCGCCAGCGCCGATCGCGTGATCCATGGGGCCGCCGTACCCGCCGCGATCCTGGACCGCGCGCGCGCCGACGCCGCCCGGCTGCTGGCGCCGGGGCAGGACGGCCCCGGCCTGACCGTCCGGATCGACATGGCATGAGCGCCTTCACCTACCGTATCGCCGCCGACGGCACCGCGACCCGCGTCGAGCACGCCGATGCGGCGGCGGACCCGGCCGCGCTCAGCTGGATTCACCTGTCGACCACCGCCGAAGACGCGCAAAGCTGGCTCCGCGATGCCGCGCATCTGGCCGGACCCGTCATCGAGGCGTTGACCGCCGCCGAGACGCGCCCGCGCTGCGAAGCGTTCGAGGAAGGCGCCCTGCTCAACCTGCGCGGGCGGTCGAGCGAGGAGCTGGCGTCGTCCGATCCGCTCGCTTCCGTGCGCATCTGGGCCACGCACGGCCGCGTGATCTCGGTCACGCGCAAGCCTTTGGTGGTGGTGCCGATGGTCGAGCGGGAGGTGGAGGCCGGGCGCATCCTCGATCCCGGCGACCTCATCACCGCCTTTGCGACCGCGATCACCACCGATCTCGATCCGCTCGTCGCCGACCTGGGCGATACGCTGGACGATTGCGAGGAAAGCCTCGACGCCAACCAGATTTTCGAGCTGCGCCGCCACGTCACCCGCGTGCGCAAGGATGCGATCAATTACCGCCGCTTCATCGCGCCGCAGCGTCAAGCGATCGAGCGGCTGGCGGCGTTGCGCGGCGACTGGCTTGACGCCGCCGACCGCCAGCATCTCGCCGCCGCGGCCGACCGCGCCGCACGCATGGCCGAAGAGTTGGAGGCGATCCGCGAACGCGCCAGCCTGACGCACGAGGCGCTGACCGATCTGCGCGCCGAACAGCTCGACAGCCGGGGTTTGCTGATCTCGGCGGTGGCGATGGTGTTCCTGCCGCTCACCTTCATCACCGGCTTGTACGGGATGAATGTCGAGGGCTTGCCTTATGCGCAGCGTCCCTGGGCATTCGATGCCATTGCGGGATTATGCGTGCTGATCGTGGTCGGCGTCGTCGGCTGGTTCGTCCGTCAGCGCTGGTTCCGCGGCTGAAGTCCGGCGCGATCAGGCCGCCCGCGCGGTCGCCCAGGCCTGTGCGATCTCGCCGAACTCGGCCGCCGCGGCGTGGAACGGTGCCGGGTCGTGCCCGATCGATGCCGCCACGATGGACCCGCGCGCGCCCGCGTACAGCCGCTGCAGCGTCACGGACAGCTCGCCCCCGGCCTCGAAATCGAGTCCCGATTCCAGCGCGAACAATATGGCGGTGGCGCGCGTCACCCGTTCGCTCTTCACCGCGAACTGCCGCTTGGCACAGGCGAACCCCGCCGCGCGCAGGGCCGACACCAGCTCGGTATAGAGAAGCTGCACCAGCGCGGGGCCGTCGGCGGTCGCGGTGCGCCCCGCCGCGTCGATCCGGCGATAGGTGGAATATGGATCGGGGAATGCCATCAGCTATCGCTCTTGTTCCAGGCCGCGATCTGGTTCGTCAGGAACGTCTGGATCGACTTATAAGCGGTGACGCGTGAGTTCATCGACGCGAATTGCTGCGTCAGCCGGCTCGTCATCGCCTCCGACTGCGACACGATCGCTGCCTGTTCGTCGGCGACATCGGCTTGCGCGGCGGTATAGCGCGTCACCGAAACGCCCAGGCCCGCCGTCGTGCTCGTCGCCGCCG
Source organism: Sphingomonas sp. (assembly GCA_036386955.1). Taxonomy (GTDB): domain Bacteria; phylum Pseudomonadota; class Alphaproteobacteria; order Sphingomonadales; family Sphingomonadaceae; genus Sphingomonas. The sequence continues at coordinate 4,738 of DASVUT010000550.1, forward strand.
CCGACATCGCCTTCAGGATCGCCGGCAAGCCCGTCGTGGACGCGGCGGAACTGGCGAACATCGTCTCCACCGCATCGGGGTTCCTCGCCAGCGTCGCCGACAGCACGTTCGGGTCGACCGACAGCGTCCCGTCGCGCGCCGTCCGCACGCCCAGTTCGGACAGCGTCCGGGGCTCGCCCGCCCCACCCGCCGGGTTCAGCGAGGTCAGCGTCAGCGCGCGGAGCGACCGCAGCAACGCCGCGGCCGCCGGATCGGCGCGCAGCGTGCCCTTTACCGGGTCGGTCTGTTCGGTGATGAGCGCGACGACGGTGTTGTAGGTGTCGACGATGTCGTTCATCGCCTGGGTCAATCCGGCGGTCGGCTTGGTCGCGGTGAGCGTCACCGGCTTGGTCGATACGCCTGTCAGCTGCAGCTTCACGCCCGCGACCAGATCGTCGATGCTGTTGGTTGTCCGTTCGACTGAAACGCCGTCGACCGTCAGCGCGGCGTTCTGCGCGGTCGCGGCGATGCGGGTGGGGGCGTCCTTCCCAACCGCGAATTGCGCCAGGCCGGCGTCACCGGT
>DASVUT010000551.1:0-1650 GCA_036386955.1 Sphingomonas sp.
CCGCGACACCGCCGCGATCACCGCCACCCGCGCCGAGCTGCTGGGTCAGGGTCAGTCCGATAACTGAGGACGTCGCCGCGCTGGCGGCGGGCCGCCCTGTCCTGATCTGGCGTCGCCAGGTCGCCGATACCGAAACGCCCATCGCCGCCGCACTCAAGCTCATCGAACCCGGGCGCGGCGACTTCCTGCTCGAATCGGTGGAGGGCGGCGCGATCCGGGGGCGTCACAGCCTGATCGGCCTCGCCCCCGACCTGGTCTTCCGCGCCCATGGCAACCGGGCCGAGATCAACCGCCGCTGGGCGCAGGACCGGGACGCCTTCGAGCCGCTGGCGGCACCCACGCTCGACGCGCTGCGCGATCTCGTCGCCCAGTGCCGCACCGACGTTCCCGCCGAACTGCCCCGCGCCCTCGCCTGCCTCGTCGGCTATTTCGGCTATGAGACGGTCGGACTGGTCGAAACCCTGCCGCAGCCCCCGGCCGACCCGCTCGCGCTGCCCGACATGATGTTCGTGCGCCCGACGGTGGTGCTCGTCTTCGACCGGCTCGCCGACACGCTCTACCTCGTCGCCCCCGCCTGGCCCGATCCCGCGCGCGATCCCGCACAGATCATCGCCGGGGCGCAGGACCGGCTCGCCGCCGTCGCGGCGCGCCTCGCCGCCGCTCCGCTCCCCGCCTCCCCCTGCGCGTCGCTACCGCAGCCTAGCTACAAGCCGGCCCTGCCCCCCGGCCGCTACGCGCACATGGTCGCGACCGCCCAGCGCTACATCGTCGCCGGCGACATCTTCCAGGTCGTTCTCGCGCAGCGTTTCTCTACCCCGTTCGCCCTCCCCGCCTTCGAGCTCTACCGTTCGCTCCGGCGGATCAACCCGTCGCCCTTTCTCTACCATCTCGACCTGCCCGGCTTCGCGCTGATCGGCTCCAGTCCCGAAATCCTCGTGCGCGTCCGCGACGGCGAGATCACCATCCGCCCGATCGCGGGCACGCGCCCGCGCGGCGCGACCGCGCGCGAGGATGAAGCGAACCGCGCCGAACTGCTCGCCGATCCCAAGGAGCGCGCCGAACACCTGATGCTCCTCGACCTGGGTCGCAACGATGTCGGCCGTGCCGCCGATCCGGGCAGCGTGCGCGTCACCGACAGCTATGGCGTCGAACTATACAGCCACGTCATGCACATCGTCTCGAACGTTACCGGCCGCCTGTCCGCTGATCATGACGCGCTCAGCGCACTGTTCGCCGGCTTCCCCGCCGGCACCGTCAGCGGCGCGCCCAAGGTCCGCGCGTGCGAGATCATCGCGGAGCTCGAACCCGAACGCCGCGGTGCCTATGCCGGCGGCGTCGGTTATTTCTCGCCGGACGGATCGATGGATTCGTGCATCGTCTTGCGCACCGCCGTGGTGAAGGACGGCACCATCCACGTTCAGGCGGGCGCGGGCATCGTTGCCGACAGCACCCCCGCCGCCGAACAGCGCGAATGCGAGGCCAAGGCCGGTGCCATCCTCGCCGCCGCGCGCGACGCCGTCACGCGCGCAGGCGAGGCCGGCTTCGGCCAGTGATCAATTGGGGCCCGTAATCAGTCCGCGCCGCCCGGCACGCTCTCGGCGGCGCGCGCCTGCGCGCGCTTCTCGGCGGCATACGCCCGCAACTGCGCCT
>DASVUT010000552.1:0-1583 GCA_036386955.1 Sphingomonas sp.
ACCGACGATCTGCGCGCCCGGCTGGAGCGGCTCGATGCGGGCGAAGGCGGGGTGGCGACGCTGGAGGCCGCGGTCGCGGCCGCGCGTGTAGACTATGCCAAGGCCGCCGAAGCGCTGTCGGCGCAAAGGCGCGCGGCGGCGACGCGGCTCGATGCGGCGGTGGCGGGCGAGCTCGCGCCGCTCAAGCTGGATGCCGCGCGCTTTCGCACTGCCATCGCTTCGGACACAACCGGTCCTGCGGGCATCGACCGGGTCGAGTTCGAGATCTCGACCAACCCAGGCGCGCCGTTCGCCGCGCTGACCAAGATCGCCAGTGGCGGCGAATTGTCGCGATTCGTTCTCGCGCTCAAGGTCGCGCTGGCCGAAGAAGGCGGGGCTGCGACGATGGTGTTCGACGAGATCGACAGGGGCGTCGGGGGCGCGGTCGCCTCGGCCATTGGCGAACGGCTGGCGCGGCTCGCTGGCGGCACGCAGCTGCTGGTCGTGACCCACAGCCCGCAGGTGGCGGCGCGTGGTGCCGCGCATCTGCTGATCGCCAAGAGCCATGACGGAACGGTGACCCGCACCGGCGTCCGCCAACTCGCCGACGCCGAGCGCCGCGAGGAGATCGCCCGCATGCTGTCGGGGGCAACGGTCACCGACGAGGCGCGCGCGCAGGCGGATCGCCTGATCGAGCAAGCTTAGGCGCGGTTCAACCCGCCAGCTGGCGCATCTCGGCAATGAAGTCTCGCGTCAGGTCGAGTGCCTTGTCCGTCGGTGACACCCAGGTCCGCCGGCCGTCCTGCGAATCGGCATAGCGGCGGACCAGCGCCTCGTCCTCCATCCGGCGGATCTGGCGCAGCGCCGTCGTGGGCGGCCCACCGCTGGCAATGCACAGGCTCGACACCGATACGCCGCGCCCCTCTTCATGCGCGATGAACAAGGCCAGCAGCATGTTCGTCACCGTATCGGACGCCAGCTTGGGCCCGAGCAGATCGGTCCGCCGCAACGACGTGCGGTACAGATCGCGCGCGACCCGCAGTTGTATGAACCGATCGTCGAGTGATGCCGTCCCTGGTGCTGGTATACGCTCCCCCTGCCGCTGGATCAAGCCGATCACCGCGCGCTGCGTTTCCCCGGAGAGGTCTAACTTTACCAAGCGCAGTTGCACTTCTTCGATCAGCACGTTGCGTGCCGAGTTGACCACTTGCCCTCCCTGGGTTTGCCCCATGCGCTCGCGAGTTGGTCGTGCCGGTGCGTTAAGATCAAGCAATAAGGCTGACTTACCTCCACGGTGGATCAATCGACTCCCGCAACTGGGTTGATCGGGGTGCTGCGTATCTTTGTGTTTCTAAACGGCATTGGCAGCGCGGCCTGCGCGGTACCGTCACCCTCTTCTAATCCACCATCACGCGATGTGATCGATGAGGAAGGTGAATGCCGGCCGGCGCTGCGCTAATCGCAGAGTTCTTGTCTGGCCAGGTCGTCGCGATCGGCTGGACGGAAACGGGCGATGGCCTTGCGCCGCAATCAAGGCGGTCGTCCAAGCGGATGAACGGGGCGAGCCGCATATTCCCCGTGTCGGGCACCAGCTAAGGCTCGAG
>DASVUT010000553.1:0-14616 GCA_036386955.1 Sphingomonas sp.
GCACGGTTGGCCCGCGAGACGTGGAAGCGCAGCCTGCCGGGACCCTCCACCACCACCGGCGCGTGCACGACGCGGAGCCCGTCCGCCGCCGCGACGCAGATCGTGCAAAAGGAGACCCGCCGCACCAGCTCCAGAATCTCGCTCCGGTCGGTCCAGGCGAAGCTGCGCGCGGGGTGCATCAGGCCCGGCCCCGTCCGCGCCGCTCGCCCTTGCGCTCCTTGCGCCGCGCCTTGGCGGCGGCGGACACCGCCTTGCGCTTGCCCTCCGCCGTCTCGGAGAATTTGACCTCGTCGAGCGGCAGCGCATCGCCCAGCGCCGGCTCGAATCCCAAGGTGGCGAAGCTCTCGGCAAGGTGCGGCGGAAGCTCGGCAGTGACGTCGATCTGGCCGCCGTCGGGATGGTCGATCCTCAGCCGCCGGGCGTGGAGGTGGAGCTTGCGGCTGATCGTGCCGGTCAGGAACGCGTCCTGGCCGCCATATTTGCCGTCGCCGACGATCGGGTGGCCGATCGCGGCCATGTGGACGCGGAGCTGGTGGGTGCGACCGGTGAACGGCTGCAGCTCGACCCAGCAGGTGCGGTTGCCGGCGCGCTCGATAACGCGATAGCGGGTCCGCGCAGGGGAGCCATTCTCCTCGTCGACCTGCATCTTCTCGCCGCCGGTGCCCGGCTGCTTGCCGATCGGGAGCTCGATCATGCCATCGTCGATCGACGGCACGCCGACGACCAGCGCCCAATAGCTCTTGCGCGCGGTGCGGCTGGAAAACGCCTTGGCGAAGAACGCCGCCGCGCGCGACGTGCGCGCCACGAGCAGCGCGCCGCTGGTGTCCTTGTCCAGCCGATGGACCAGCTTGGGCCGCTGTCCTGAGCCGAACTCCAGCGCATCGAGCAGATTGTCGACATGCTCGGTCGTCTTGGTCCCGCCCTGCGTGGCGAGGCCCGGCGGCTTGTCGAGCACCAGCGCCTGCGCGTCGCGGTGGATGACCAGGCTTTGCGCGAAGGCGACCTGATCCTCCGACAGGGGTGCCCGCTCCTTGACGGGGCGGGGCGTGTCGAGCTTGGCTTCGGGCGGCGGCACGCGGAGCTGCTGCCCGGCGACGATGCGGTCGCCCGGCGTCGCGCGCGCGCCATCGACGCGCAACTGCCCCGTCCGCGCCCATTTGGCGACGGTGGTGAAGCTGGTGTCGGGCAGATGCCGCTTGAACCAGCGATCGAGGCGGATGCCGTCATCGTCGAAGCCGACGGTGAACTCGCGCACGGTGTTGGCGGGATCGCTCATGCCGCGCGCACCAGCCAGAGCCCGCCCGCGAGCGCCGCGATCGACCCGACGACCGAGGCGAGCGCATAGCCGACCGCGAGCATCGCCGCGCCGCGCTCGATCAGCTGGAACATGTCGAGCGAAAACGCGGAGAAGGTGGTGAACCCGCCGAGCACGCCGACGCCCAGGAACAGCCGCCACGCCTCGCCCACCTCTTGGCGCGCCAGCGTACCGGCGAGCACGCCCATGAGCAGCCCGCCGACGAGGTTGACCGTCAGCGTGCCGAGCGGGAGGCCGGAGCCCGCGACAATGGCGCGGCCGACGAGGTGACGTGCGCCCGCGCCGATCGCGCCGCCCGTCATGACCAGAATGAATGACATGCGTCCCCGTAGCGCGGGGCGCGCGAAAAGTCAGCCGCCGTTGACGACCAGGTCCACCGTGCTCCCGCCGCCCGGGCGTGGAGCGGCGTAAATGGCGTAGGCCGCCTGGTCGCGCGTGCCGCCGATCACCTGCATGGGCCCCTGCGTCTGCACCGAGCCCGAAAAGCCCGCGCGGGTCGCACGCGCGTGGTAGAAGGCGATGACCTTGGCGGGCGGCGCGGCGGTCGCGAAGCTGACGACCCGCAGCGCGCAGCCATTCGCGTCGTTCCCGGCGGCCTCACGGACCCGCGCGGCGGGATAGAGCGGGATCGATCCCGGCAAGCGTTCGGCCCAGAGCGCGGAATAGCCGATCCGCCGTGCGCAAGCTGCGATCGTCGCGTTGCGCTGACGCTCGGCGAGCGCGCCGATCGTCAGGGTGCCCCGGCGCGCGGCGCAGTCCGGGCAATCGGTCGTGGCGGCGGGTGCCCGCATCGCCGGCACCGGATCGGGAGGAAGCGGCGCTTCTCCCGGGACCAAGCCGGAAACCGGACGCGGGGCCGGGCGGATGCTGTGCGCGTTGGCGGACTGGGCGAGCCCCGGATCGACCATGATCGGGTCGGCGAGCGCGGCGGTGATCGCGGGGTCGCGTGTGTTCGCCGCTGTGGCGGCGGCGAGTTCGCGCTCGAGGCCCTCCAGATCCTGCGGCGCCACCGGGGGCTCGCTACAGCCTGCAAGTGTCAGAAGCGCGACGGCGGGGATGAGCATTCGCGTCATGCAGGGGGAACTACGCCCTAACCGTTTACCGAAGCGTTGCACCGGGTGGCTTGAAGGCGGAAGCTGAAGCGTTAGAATATTTGCCCATGCTGAACATCCTATCGATCCTCGTCGGCTTGATCGCGCTGCTCTTTGCGGTGCCGGGCTTTATCCCGTTGCTCGGCATCCTGAACTATATCGCGATTCCCATCGCGGTGGTGGGTGCCGGGCTGGGCGCGTTGTCGTCCAAGACGGCGGGGCGCAATTTCAACCTGATCGTGCTGATCGTCGCGGTTCTTCGGCTGATGCTGGGCGGCGGCCTGCTGTAATGCGAAAAGGGCCCGGCGATCGCTCGCCGGGCCCCTTGCTTTACCGGTGGCGGTGTTAGCGGCAGACCACCTGACCACGATCGACCGACTGGCCCAGGATCGCGCCGCCGCCGGCACCGATCAGCGTGCCGAGCAGCCGCGAACCGCCGCCTGCGATGATATTGCCCAGCGCGCCGCCCGCGATCCCGCCGACGATCAAGCCGGTCGTGCCGTCGGACCGGCGGCAGTAATAGCGCCCGTTGCCACCGCGATAGATGCGGTCGTTGCGACCCAGACGGCGGGGCTGGTAGAAGCTGCCGTCGCGATAATAGCGGTCGGCCAGATACGTGCGCTGCCCACGCTCTAACCGGTTGTAATCATAGTTCCGGAAGCTGCGATAATCGCGCAGGTCCTGCCGGCGGTCCTGCCGGGCATCGCGAACCTCCTCCCGATATTCGCGGCGCGCCTGGCGTACGTCACGACGCGAATCCGCCTGGCGAACCTCGCGGCGGTAATCCTGACGCGCGTCGCGCACCTGGTCGCGATATTCGCGATTGGCCTGGCGCGGGGTCTGCGCATCGGCGGGGATGGCGGCGAGGCCTGTGGCGAACAGGGCCGCCGACAATAGGGCGTTACGCATCATTACTCTCCTTGGGATAAGATGACGAAACAACGAGTTGCGTATGGAAGAGGTTGCGTGAACCGACCATTACGTCCTGTTCAGCTATCCGACAGTTGTTCTACGGCCGCCGTAACAAGAAAGGGCGCCGCGAATATCGCGACGCCCTGAACTCGTCTAACGCTGTTCAAAGGATCAGCGGCAGGTACGCTTGCTCGTACCCTTTTCGACTGCGCGTCCGGCGAGCGCACCCAATGCCGCGCCACCCAGCGTGCCGATCGTCCGATCGCCACCCGTGTCAACCGTGCGCCCAACCAGCGCGCCCGCGACGCCGCCCACGACTAGGCCGGTGGTGCCGTTCGACTTGCGGCAGCGCAGACGGCCGTCATTGTCGCGCCACTCGCGATACTTGTAGCGCCGCTGCGCATCCGCGTTGGGCACGGCGACCGTAAAGGCGGGCAGGACCATCGCGGTGGCACCCAGGGCCAGCATCATCTTACGCATCATTTACTCCAGTCGGTGAATTGAGGACGGGAACGTAACGTCGCGCTCCTACGTCGGGTTGCATGAACAGGGAACAACGACGCGTTGTGCCGTGTTCACAGGTGCTACATCCCGGTGTGGGCACGCGTTGCCATAAGCCGTGCGACGCCTTACCTGCCCATCATGGCGCACGCACATGATCATCACGAGCCACAAGGTGCCGATCTCGCTCGCGCCGCGCAAGCCACGCTGGAGCGATCGGGCGAGCAATGGACGCCGATGCGCGCGGGCGTGTTCGCAGCATTGGCCGGGTTCGAGAAGCCCGCGTCCGCTTATGACATCGCCGAATCACTGTCCAAGAGCGAAGGGCGCCGCGTCGCCGCCAACAGCATCTACCGCATCCTGGACCTGTTCGTCGGGGCCAATCTGGCGCGCCGGGTCGAAAGCGCGAACGCTTATGTCGCCAACGCCCATCCCGATTGCCTGCACGATTGCATCTTCCTGGTGTGCGATTCGTGCGGGCAGACGACGCACCTCGACGACGACCGCGTGACCAAGGGCGTGAGGAACGCGGCCGTCGCGGCCGGCTTTGCGCCGCAGCGTCCGGTGATCGAAGTGCGCGGGCGCTGCGCGACGTGCGAGGCTGGCTGACGCGTGCAATCGCGGTGCAGGGCGTAAGGATTTGACCTGCATCAAAGCGTTGCAATCGACACCATCGGCGTGACGGGTTAAGCTGATCGTCATGCCTGATCTTCCCGCCACACCGCTGCTCGACACGATCCACCTTCCCGCCGACCTGCGCCGGCTGGAACAAGGGCAGTTGCGCCAGCTCGCCGACGAGCTGCGCGCGGAGACGATCGCGGCGGTGGGCGTCACCGGGGGGCATCTGGGATCGGGGCTGGGCGTCGTCGAACTGACCACGGCCATTCATTACGTGTTCGACACACCGACCGACCGGCTGGTCTGGGACGTCGGCCATCAATGCTATCCGCACAAGATCCTGACCGGTCGCCGCGACCGCATCCGCACGTTGCGTCAGGGCGGGGGGCTGTCGGGCTTCACCAAGCGGAGCGAGAGCGAATACGATCCCTTCGGTGCGGCGCATTCGTCGACATCGATTTCGGCGGCGCTGGGGTTCGCGGTCGCCAACAAGCTGGCGGGAACGCCCGGCAAGGGTATCGCGGTGATCGGCGACGGATCGATGTCGGCGGGCATGGCCTATGAGGCCATGAACAATGCCGAACAGGCGGGGAACCGGCTGGTCGTCATCCTGAACGACAACGACATGTCGATCGCTCCGCCCGTGGGCGGGTTGAGCGCGTATCTGAGCCGTATCGTGTCGAGCCGCGAGTTCCTGGGGCTTCGCGAACTGATGAAGAAGGTCGCGCGCCGGTTGCCGCGTCCGTTTCACGAGGCGGCGCGCAAGACCGACGAGTTCGCGCGCGGCATGACCATGGGCGGGACGCTCTTCGAAGAGCTCGGCTTTTATTATGTCGGTCCGATCGACGGCCATAATCTGGACCATCTGATCCCCGTGCTGGAGAATGTCCGCGACGCCGAAGAGGGTCCGATCCTGATCCACGTCGTGACCAAGAAGGGCAAGGGCTACGCCCCGGCGGAGGCTTCGGCGGACAAGTATCACGGCGTGCAGAAGTTCGACGTGGTGACGGGCACGCAGGCCAAGGCCCCGCCGGGACCGCCCCAATATCAGAACGTGTTCGGCGATCAGCTGGTCAAGGAAGGGCAGCGTGATCCGACGATCTGCGCGATCACCGCCGCCATGCCGTCGGGCACCGGGATCGACCGGTTCGCCAAGGCATTCCCCGACCGCACGTTCGACGTGGGGATCGCCGAACAGCATGGCGTGACCTTCGCCGCCGGATTGGCAGCACAGGGCTACCGGCCATTCTGCGCAATCTATTCGACCTTCCTGCAGCGCGCCTACGACCAGGTGGTCCACGACGTGGCGATCCAGAATCTCCCCGTGCGCTTCGCGATCGACCGCGCCGGGTTGGTCGGGGCGGACGGCGCGACGCACGCCGGATCGTTCGACGTGACCTATCTGGCGACCTTGCCCAATTTCGTCGTGATGGCGGCGGCGGACGAGGCCGAACTGGTCCACATGACGCACACCTGCGCCCTGCACGACACGGGGCCGATCGCGGTGCGGTACCCGCGCGGCAACGGCACCGGCGTCGCGCTGCCCGAAGTCCCGCAGCGGCTGGAGATCGGGCGCGGACGGATGGTGCGCGAGGGCAAGACGGTCGCGATCCTGTCGCTCGGCACGCGACTGGAAGAGGCGCTGAAGGCGTCCGAGCAGCTGGAGGCCAGGGGGCTGTCGACCAGCGTCGCCGACCTGCGCTTCGCCAAGCCGCTCGACCAGGCGATGATCCGCCGCTTGCTGACCACGCATGAGGTCGCGATCACGATCGAAGAGGGTTCCGTTGGCGGGTTCGGCGCGCATGTGCTGACGCTGGCGAGCGACGAAGGCCTGATCGACGGCGGGCTGAAGCTGCGCACGATGCGGCTGCCCGACCTGTTCCAGGACCAGGACAAGCCCGAACTCCAATATGCAACCGCCCGTCTCGACGCCGATGCGATCGTGGATACGGTGCTCACCGCGCTGCGCCATAATTCGGGAGGCATCGCCGAAGCGCGGGCGTGACGGCGCGTTGATCGCGTCATCGCGCGATGATATACATCGTGCGAAACGTAGATGGAGGCGCGTGTGCAGATCGCGAAATGGGGCAATAGCCTGGCCGTGCGGATCCCGGTCGACGTGGCGCGTGCACTTGGTCTGAAGGAAGGCGACGATGTCACGCTGCGCGCGCTGAGCGATGAAGAACTCGCCATCGTGACGGAGCGGCAACGGCGCGAGGCTGTGCTGAGTGAGTTGAGGAAGTTGCGTCGCACCGCACCTCCTGGGTTCAAGTTCGATCGGGAAGAAGCCAACGCGCGCTGATGCCTGCCTTCTTCGACAGCAATATCCTCCTCTACCTTGCGCAGGATGACTCCGCCAAGGCCGACACGGTGGAGCGACTCCTGCGGATTGGTGGCTGGATCAACGTTCAAGTCCTCAATGAAGTCACTCACGTTGCCAGGCGAAAGTTTGGCTACGATTGGGATGGCGTGTCATTCCTGCTCGATCGCGCCCGGGCGTTGCTGCAGGTCGCCGACTTGACGGTCGAGACGCATGACGATGGACGTAAACTCGCAGAGCGCTACAAGCTATCCGTGTACGACGGCATGATCGTCGCGGCGGCGCGATCGAGCGGGTGCGATGTGTTGTGGTCCGAGGACATGCACCACGGGCTCGTCATCGACGGCGTGCTGACGATCCGCAATCCGTTCGCCGAGTAAAGCCGAGCAGGCGATTCAGGCGGTGGTCCGGTAAGCATTGCGCGAGCGTCGCCCGGCGAGCGGGCCTGACCATGTCCGCTGGCCGCAATGACGCGGTCGAGCTGCTCGAGCCCCTCCGGCCACCGGCCCAGGCCACTCGCCGCGTTGAGGTGACCGGCCCGACCCGCATCGACGAAGTGACTGCCCCAGCACGCCGCCAGACCACGCGCGCGGTCGATCGCGATCCACGGATCGTCCTGCGACCCAATGACGATCGAGGGGAATGGCAGGGGCTGTTGCGGCGTCGGCGCGAATCCCGCCAGTTCGCGTGCGGTACCTCTGTCGACATCCGCCGGGGCGACCAGCAATGCGCCCGCCACCGGCCACCCATAGGGTTGTGGAGACAGCGACGCCCACCAGGCGACGGCGATACAGCCGAGCGAATGGGCAACGAGGATCACGGGGGCTTGCGCCTGGGCGATTGCCTGATCGAGACGCGACACCCAGGCATTGCGGTGGGGCGTGTCCCACATGCCGAGTTCGACGCGGCGCACATTGGGCCGCTCCTTCTCCCACAAAGTCTGCCAATGCGCGGGGCCGGAGCCCCCGAGTCCGGGAACGGTCAAGATCGTCGCATGAACCGGGTCGAACGGTGCGAAAGAACCCATGGCGTCTCTCCTTGGCAAGGGACGTGGTCGGTCATGACGCTCTAGGGCACGCCGTTCCCAGCCACGCCCCCCGACACCCGACTTAATCCTATCGGCTAAGTAGGCAATAGCCGTGCGACCGTCCGAAGGCGGCTTGCGGCCGGCCGATGCGCACGCGATAGACCCGACATGGCCAAGCAGCGCGCCGACCAGATGCTCGTCGAGCGCGGGCTCGCCGAAAGCCGGACTCGGGCCCAGGCGCTGATCATGGCGGGGCTGGTGTTCGCGGGCACGCGCAAGGTCGACAAGCCAGGGCAGGTGCTGCCCGAGGACGCTGTGCTGGATGTGCGGGGGCGCGATCACCCCTGGGTCTCGCGCGGCGGGGTGAAGCTGGCGCATGGGCTCCAGCATGTCGGGTGGGACGTGTCGGGCGCGGTGGCGATCGATGTCGGGTCGTCGACGGGGGGCTTCACCGATGTTCTCCTCACCCGCGGTGCGGCGCGCGTCTATGCGGTCGACAGCGGCACCAATCAGCTTGCCTGGAAGCTGCGCCAGGACCCCCGCGTGGTGGTGCTGGAACAGACCAGCGCGCGTATTCTGGATGCGTCGCACATTCCCGAACCCATCGACCTGATCGTGTGCGATGCCAGCTTCATCGGCTTGGCGAAGGTCCTCGAACGGCCCTTGTCCTTCGCCAAGCCCGCGGGCCGCGCGTTGGTGCTGGTCAAGCCGCAGTTCGAAGCGGGGCGTGCGGAAGTGGGCAAGGGCGGGGTGGTGAGGGATCCAGCGGTGCGCGAGCGGGTGTGCGAAGAGGTTGCCGGCTGGTTCGAAGGCCAGGGATGGCGCGTCGTCGCGACGACGCAGAGCCCGATCACGGGGCCTGAAGGCAATGTCGAATATCTGCTCGCCGCCGTCCGGGATTGAGACGACCCATATTACGCGCTTGCGGGACCGGAGTGGACCCGGCGCGTTGGACGGGGCAGGGAGAGGGCCGGTGCTTGCAAGGGGGCCGAACAGGAAAGGACACGAATGACGGGGATAGCGTCCAAGGGGCAGCTGCGCATGTCGTTCCTGCGCTGGGCGGCGGTGACGGTGCCGCTGATCCTGCTGCTGGGGTTCGTGTCGGGGATGTCGGTTCCCGCCGGCAACGACAATCGGTGGTATCAGGCGCTCGCCAAGCCCGCGCTGACACCGCCCGGATGGGCATTCCCGGTTGCGTGGACGACGATCTACGTTCTTCTCGGACTGGCGCTTGCCATGGTGCTGAACGCGCGCGGCGCACGGGGGCGCGGGATCGCCGTTCTGCTGTTCGCGGCCAGCTTTGCCGGGGCGCTTGCCTGGATGCCGTTGTTCTTCGGCGCGCACCGGATCACGGCGGCCACCTGGCTGATCGTCTTCATGGTGGCGACCGGATGCGCCGCCGCGGTCGCCTTTGCCCGCGTGCGGCCGGTGGCCGCTTGGCTGCTGCTGCCGTATCTGGTTTGGATCAGCTTCGCCGGCCTCCTCACCTGGTCGATCGGGCGGATGAACCCCGACGCGCAAGGGCTTGCGCCGGGCGCGCGTACGTCCCAGATGCTGTGATCCACGAGCGGGAACGAGAGTGACATGCAGTCCGAAAACCGGATCTTCGACGACCTGGTGAAGCTGGTCAACGGCGCGGCCGGAACGCTGGCGGGCGTCGGCCGCGAGGCGCAGGAGGCGCTGCGTCAGCGCAACCGCGAATGGATGGGCGGGATGGACATGGTCTCGCGCGACGAGTTCGACGCGGTCAAGGCGATGGCCGTCGCCGCGCGCGATGAGGCCGATGTGCTGCGGGCCAGGCTCGACGCGCTCGAGGCCCGTGACGCCGCGCCGCTGCCGACCGTTTGATCGGCCGGGTTTTCCACAGCTTTGTCGATGGGGATTGCCACCGGCCTTGCCGCGTGTTCGTCCGCGCGCCACGGTGAGCGGGTAGGAGACTTTCCCCTTTGATGCTCGAACACTCCGACCAAGATGCCGAGGACGCGGCCCCTATCGACATGCTGGAGGCCTATTATGCCGCGCATGGTTGGGAGCACGAGCGCCACGACGAGGAGATCGTGGCGACGGTAAAAGGCAGCTGGACGACCTATGAGCTGCGCGCGCTGTGGCGTGAGGACGACAGCGTGCTGCAGTTCCTGGCCTTTCCCGACATCAAGGTGACCGACGACCGCCGCGCCGCGGTGTACGAAGCGATGGGGCTGGTCAACGAACAGCTATGGATCGGTCATTTCGAACTCTGGTCGACATCGGGCGTGCTGTTGTTCCGCCACGCCGCCATGATCGACGGCGACGATGACGGCGAAGGGGGCACCATGTCGCTCGCCGCCGCCGAACTGCTGGTCGAATCGGCCATCGAGGAGTGCGAGCGCTTCTACCCCGTGTTCCAGTTCGTGCTGTGGGGCGGCAAGTCGCCCAAGGAAGCCTTGGCGGCGGCGTTGATCGAGACCCAGGGCGAAGCGTGACGGAGGCGCTGGTGCTGCCGGGCCGCATGCTGATGGTCGGGTGCGGCAATATGGGGCGCGCGATGCTCGACCGGTGGCTGGCGAGCGGGCTCGATCCGGCGCAGGTGACCGTGGTCAGCCCCAGCGGGCGTGCGATGCCGGCCGGGGTGGAGGTGGTCGGTGCCATCCCCGATGGCGGCGGGTTCGACATGGTCGTGCTCGCGTTGAAACCGCAGCAGCTCGGCGCGATCCGGCGCGTCGATCTGGGATCGCCACGGCTGCTCCTGTCGATCCTGGCCGGTGTCGAGGTGTCGACGCTGGCCTTGTTATGCCCCGGTGCGGCTGTCGTGCGGGCGATGCCGAACCTGCCGGTCCGCATCGGACGCGGGGTGACGGCGCTGTATAGCGACAGCACCGATGCCGGTGCGCGGGCGACCGCCGAGGCGCTGGCCCGGCCGCTCGGGCTGAGCGAATGGATCGACGACGAGGCGCGGTTCGAGGCGGTCACCGCGCTCGCGGGCTGTGGCCCGGGCTTCGTGTTCCGCTTCGCCGATGCGTTGGCGGCGGCGGGCGCGGCGCTCGGCTTGCCCGCCGATCAGGCCATGCGGCTCGCGCTGGCGACGCTGGAGGGGTCGGCGATCATGGCCGCCGCCGCCGACGCGACTCCCCGGATGCTCGCCGACCGGGTGGCCAGTCCCGGCGGATCGACACGCGAAGGGTTGAACATCCTCGACCGCGACGATGCGCTCGTGCGGCTGATGACGGAAACACTCGCCGCATCCGCCCGGCGCAATGCCGAAATGGCGGCGGCCGCGCGCGCTTAGCGGTGCAGCGAATCGATCTGCGCGCGCGCTTCGTCGGGGATCATGCCTTCCAGCACCGCCCAATATCCCGCCACCGCCTGCTGCCCCGCCTGCGCATAGGCCGCCGCCATACGCTGCCGAACGCCCTCGAACAGGTCCGATTCCATCGCCCGGCCGGCTTCCGTCAGGCGCAGCAGCCGCTGCCGCCGGTCGCGCTCGCCCGCGCGCGTTTCGACCAGCCCGCGATCGGTCAGCTCGGTCAGCACGCGGCCGAGCGATTGCTTGGTGATCGACAACAGCCCGAGCAGATCGCTGACGGTCAGGTCGGGTCGGCGCGCGACGAAATAAAGCGCGCGGTGGTGCGCGCGGCCGAGCCCATGTTCGCCCAGGGTCTGGTCGGCCGTGCGGATCAAATGGCTATGACCGAAATACAGCAATTCCATGCCCCGGCGCAGCTCGGGCTCGCGCAGGAATTGGGCCGAAGGGGAGGGAGCCGGGGCAGCCATGTTGACCGTTTTAGCGACCGGCCCTAGGCGACGGCAACCCCCGTAAGCGTACAGGACCCGCGCGTGACCGACCTCTTCCGCTTCGATCCGAACACCGCCGCGATCGAGGCGAGCGAACGGTTGCGCCGGTTGGTCGATCCCGGCTTCGGGCGGGTCTTCACCGATCACATGGCGGTCGTCCGCTGGACCGAGGCGGCGGGATGGCATGATGCGCGGATCACCGCCCGCGCGGCCCTGACGATCGATCCGGCGTCGGCCGTGCTGCATTACGCGCAGGAAATCTTCGAAGGCATGAAGGCGTATCGGCTCGCCGATGGCGGCACCGCGCTGTTCCGGCCCGACGCCAATGCCCGCCGCTTCCGCGCCTCCGCGCGCCGGCTGGCGATGCCCGAACTGCCCGACGACCTGTTCCTCCAATCGGTGCGGCAACTCGTCGAGGTCGAGCGCGACTGGATCCCCGAAGGAACCGACGGCGCGCTGTACCTGCGCCCGTTCATGTTCGCCAGCGAGGTGTTCCTGGGCGTGAAGCCGGCCGCCGAATATCTCTACATGGTCATCGCATCGTCGGTCGGCGCCTATTGGAAGGGCGGCGCGCGCGCGATCACCGTCTGGGTGACGCAGGATTATACGCGCGCCGGACCCGGCGGCACGGGGGATGCCAAGTGCGGCGGCAACTACGCCGCCAGTCTCGTGGCGCAGCGCGAGGCGATCGCGCAAGGCTGCGATCAGGTCGTGTTCCTCGACGCGGTGGAGCGCCGCTTTGTCGAGGAACTGGGCGGCATGAACGTCTTCTTCGTGTTCGACGACGGCAGCCTGGTGACGCCGCCGCTGACCGGCACGATCCTGCCCGGCATCACCCGTGATTCGCTGATCACGCTGGCGCGCGCTGAGGGGCTGGAGGTTCGCGAGGAGCCCTATGCGATCGATCAATGGCGCGCCGACGCGGCGAGCGGCCGGCTGGTCGAGGCGTTCGCGTGCGGCACCGCGGCGGTGGTCACGTCCATCGGTCAGGTTGCATCGGCCGAGGGGCGGTTCACGATCGGCGACGGCGGCACCGGGCCGGTCACGCAGCGGCTGCACCAGGCGCTGGTCGCGATCCAGCGCGGCCATGCCCCCGATCCGCAAGGCTGGTTACACCGCCTCGACTAACGGGGCTTCCCCTTCGGCAACGCGCGGCTATAAGGCCGCGTCGTTGGGGCGTAGCCAAGTTGGTAAGGCAACGGCTTTTGATGCCGTGCACCGCAGGTTCGAGTCCTGCCGCCCCAGCCACTGCGACCCGCCTTACCATCCAGTCACCGCGAACTTGACGCGTTTGCGCCGCGAGTGGTCATGATGCCGGCGGTGGAGCGGATCAGTCCCGACGAAGCGCGGCGTATGGCGCTGGCCGCACAAGGGTTCGCGGCCGCTCGCCCGGTGACCACGGGTGCCGGACAGTTGCGGCGGACGGTGGACCGCCTCGGCCTGCATCAGATCGACAGCGTCAACGTGCTCGTCCGCGCGCATTATCTTCCTGCCTTTTCGCGGCTCGGGCCCTATGACCGCGCGCTGATCGACCGCGAAGCCTGGGGGCGCCGGTGCGAGCGGAGGCTGTTCGAGTATTGGGCGCATGAAGCGTCGCTCCTGCCGCTCTCGCTTCTTCCGCTGCTCCGCTGGCGCATGGCGCGGGCCGATGCGGGGCAAGCGGGCTATGCCGAAATGCGCGTGTTCGCCGGCGAGCGTCGCCCTGAGGCGATGGAGCTTCTGACCCGCATCCGCGCCGACGGGCCGGTCGCCGCGTCCGACCTCGCCACCGGCCGCACTGGATGGTGGGCGTGGAGCGAGCCCAAGCGGATGCTCGAATGGCTGTTCTATGCCGGGCACGTCACCACCGCGACCCGGCGGCGCGGGTTCGAGCGCGTGTACGACCTGCCCGAACGCGTGATCCCGCGCGCGATCCTGGCGCTGCCGACCCCCGACCCGGCGACGGCGCACCGCGCGCTGATGGCGCGGGCGGGCGCTGCGCTGGGTATCGCGACGGCGGGGGAACTGCGCGATTATTACCGCATCGGTCCGGCCGACGCGGCGCAGGCGATCACCTCGCTGGTGGAGGATGGGGTGCTCGTGCCCGTCTCGGTGCCCGGCTGGCCCGCGGCGTTCCGCCACCGCGCCGCGCGAAGCCCGCGCCGCGTCACCGCGCGCGCGCTGCTCGCCCCGTTCGATCCGCTGATCTGGGAACGCGCGCGCACCGAGCGGCTGTTCGGCTTCCGCTACCGGATCGAGATCTACACCCCGGCCGACCGGCGTCAGCACGGCTATTACGTGCTGCCTTTCCTGCTCGGCGATCGGCTGGTCGCCCGCGTCGACTTGAAGGCCGATCGGGCGGCGTCGCGGCTGTTGGTGCAGGCCGTACATCTCGAGGGCGATTGCCCGCCCGAAACCCGTCTGGAGTTGGATGAGGAGCTGGCGACGATGGCGGCGTGGCTCGGGCTCGACACGGTCGCGGCGCGCGGCCCATAGCAGCCCCGTGACCACACAACATTCCTGGTGGGAGCGCGGGACGATCTACCAGATCTATCCGCGCTCGTTCGCCGACAGCAATGGCGACGGCGTGGGCGATCTGGCCGGGATCGAGGCGCGGCTGGATCACGTCGCGGCGCTCGGCGTCGACGCGATCTGGTTGTCGCCGATCTTCCCATCACCGATGGCCGATTTCGGCTATGACGTCGCCGATCATTGCGGCGTCGATCCGTTGTTTGGCGATCTCGCCGCGTTCGACCGGCTGCTGGCGGCGGTGCATGCGCGCGGGCTCAAGCTGCTGCTCGACTTCGTGCCCAACCATAGTTCGGATCGGCACCCGTGGTTCGCCCAGAGCCGGTCATCGCGTGAGGACCCCAAGCGTGACTGGTTTATCTGGCGCGATCCGGCGCCCGGCGGCGGTCCGCCGAACAACTGGATCAGCGACATGGGCGGGTCGGTCTGGGAATGGGACGCGACCACCGGCCAATATTACCTGCACACCTTCCTGAAGGAGCAGCCGGACCTCAATTGGCGCAACCCGGCGGTGGTCGCGGCGATGACCGATGTGCTGCGGTTCTGGTTCGAT
>DASVUT010000554.1:0-3493 GCA_036386955.1 Sphingomonas sp.
GGGCGAACTCCAGCTCGACGGGCCGCGCGCACGCGTGTTCCGCAAGGTGCGCACCGAGCTGGTGCGTTCGGTGGCCCGCGAACCGGTGGGTGCGGCATGAAGCTGGATTTCCTCTCCGTCGGCGGCCCCGCCGCGGCGACGCCGCGCCGCTCGATCGACCGGCGCATGCGCCAGCTCGATATCCAGCCGCTCGACAGCGCGCGGCGCACCATCCGCATCGGGTTGATCGTCGGCGCGGTCTTCGTCGCGATCTTCCTCGCCTTCGCCAGTTTCGCGCCGATCTCGGCGGCGGCGATCGCGCCCGCCGAAGTGACCGTCAGCGGCGACCGCATCGTCGTCCAGCCGGTATCGGGCGGCATCATCACGCAAGTCATGGTGCGCGAAGGGCAGGCGGTGCGCGCCGGCCAGCCGTTGGTGCGGCTGAACGGCGTCCGATCGGGCGCGCAGCTTGCCCAGGCGCAAGCGCGGCGCGACAGCCTGCGCGCGCTGGAGGCGCGGCTGATCGCTGAACGCGACGGCCGGGACGTGCTCGTCTTCCCGCCCGATCTCGCGACGCGGCAGGGCGAGCCCGCCGTCGCGCAGGCAATGGCCGCGCAGCGCCAGGTGTTTGCACAGCGTGCCGCCGTCCTGAACGCGGACCTGGGATCGAGCGGCGAAAGCCTGGACGCCGCGCGCGCGCGCCTGACCGCGACGTCGCGGCAACTGGCGCTAATCAGCGACGAACTGGCCGACTATCAGTCGCTGTATCGGCGCGGCTTTGCCCGCAAGACGACGATCCGCTCGCTGGAGCGCAACCAGGCGCAATTGCGCGCCGACATGGCTGCCGCGACCGCCGCGCTGAACCAGGCGCAGATCGCGCGCACGCGGATGGACGATGCGCGCGGGCTCGATCTCGCAAGCCAATTGGGCCAGGTGCAGGATCAACTCGCGCAGGTGACGCCGCAGCTCGACATGACCCGCTATGTCGCCGATCAGGACGTGATCCGCGCGGTGACGGCGGGCCGGGTCTCGGGCGTGACGTCGATGGGCCCCGGCATGGTGATCGGCGGCGGCACCACGCTGATGGAAATCGTGCCGACGACCCGCGCCTTCATCCTGGAAGCGCGGGTCAAGCCGCAGGACATTGACGACGTGCGGATCGGCCAGCCCGCGACGGTGCGCTTCTCCACGGTCAATCCGCACGGCAAGACCGCCTTCGAAGGCCGCGTCGTCACCTTGTCGCCGGCGCGGGTCGATCAGGGCGGGCAATCCTTTTACAAGGCGCAGATCGCGTTGAACGACCCCGGCGCGATCCGGCGCGAGGGCGTCGCGCTGCAGCCCGGTATCCCCGCATCGGTCAACATCAAGACCGAGGACCGGTCGCTGTTCGATTATCTGCTCGGCCCAATTACCGGCGCGATCAGCCGCAGTTTCCGCGAAGAATGAAGGACATGACCATGCCAGGATTGCTATCCAGCCTGTTCGACGACCAAGGCGAAGGGGTGTCGAGCTCCAGCCAAAGCCAGGAGGCGGAGGGCGATTTTGCTCTTGACCTGTCGCCGAGCGTCACGGTGGAGACGGACACGGGCGGAAGTTACCAGAACCTCGATGGCTCCACGACAACGTGGGAGAACGACAACGACGTGACGTTCAACGCCGATGTCGATGCGACGCTCGGCACGGTCTTGGGTGCCGAGGACTCGAGCTATCAGGATGGCTGACACGCGGGGCGTACCCTTCACCCTATGACGATCTCGGGCAGGGAGGCGGTCCGCGGGCCGACTTGGCGGTCGGAATTGGCGAATGCGGTGGTGCATGGCATGCAGCACCGATGACATCGCCCGTTGCCTCGACCCTGGCCGAAATCGCCAAGCTTGCCGGCGTGTCGGTGGCGACCGTATCGCGCTCGCTCGCCGGCAACCCGCACGTGGCCGCCGCGACGCGGGAGCGGATCGTCGCGCTGGCGCACCAGCATGGATTTCAGATCAACCAGGCCGCCCGCAATTTCCGGCTGAAGAAGACGCGGGCCATCGGCGTGGTACTGCCGCTGGGGCATGAAACGGACCAGCATCTGTCCGATCCGTTCTTCATGGGATTGATCGGGCCGCTGGCCGATGCGCTCACCGAGCGTGGCCATGATCTCCTGCTGTCGCGGGTAATCCCACGCGATCGAACTTGGCTGGGTGCGATCGTCGACTCAGGGCGTGTGGACGGCGTGATCATCATCGGTCAGTCCGATCAGATCGCTGTCATCGAGGAGGTCGCCGCCCGTTACGCGCCGCTGGTCGTGTGGGGCGAACATATGCCCGGGCGGGCGCAGGTCACCGTCGGCACGGACAATGTCGCCGGAGGACGCGCCGCGGCCGAGCATCTGTTGCGCCAGGGGCGATCGCGGCTCGCCTTCTTCGGCAATCCCGAAGTGCCCGAATTCGCCGCGCGCTATGACGGGTTCCGGCAGGCCGTTCGCGACGCGGGCGCGGTGGAGGGCATGCTGCTGCCGGTGCATCTGACCACCCAGGCATCCTATGCGGCGATCGCGGACTTCCTCGGCGGCAATCCACCCCCCGACGGCGTGGTGGCGGCATCTGATGTCATCGCCATGAGCGCGCTCCAGGTGTTGAGCGAGCGCGGGATCCGGGTGCCGCACGACGTGGCCGTGGTCGGTTACGATGATGTCGTCGTCGCGCGGCATACCAGCCCGCCGCTGACCACGATCCGACAGGATGTCGCACGGGGCGCTCAGTTGCTCGTCGAGCTGTTGTTCAAGCGGATCGACGGCGACGATGCCGCGTCGGTGGCGATGGCGCCCGAACTGGTCCTGCGCGGATCGGCCTGACGCCGAACGTCGCTCAGTTCGCCGCCGCCTTCGCCAAGGGACTGACCCGTGGTCGCGCGTCGCGCACCAGCATCGTCGCCACCGCCGCCGCGATCATCATCGCGCCCGCCACTATCAGCACGTTGCGGGGGTCTCCGCCGAGCAGCGGGCGATAGATCAGCGGCATGGTCAGGCTTTCGATCAGCATCGGGATGACGATGAACATGTTGAAGATGCCCATATAGATGCCGGTGCGCGCGGGCGGGATGCTGTCGGCGAGCATGATATACGGGTTGCCCATCATGCTCGCCCAACCCAGCCCAATGCCGATCATCGGCACGAACAGCGCGACTTGGCTCCCCACCGCGGGCAAGCTGATCATCGCGGCCCCCGACGCGACGAGGCACAATGCGTGGACCGACTTCGCCCCCAGCCGCCGGACGACCCGCACCATCGCGAAGGCGGCGATGAAGGCGATGAAGTTGTAGAACGCGCCCGCCTGTCCGTTGACGAGCGCCGCCTGTCGGAATGCCGCGCTGCTCGAATCGGCGGTGTCGAACAGCGACCGCGCGATGGCGAACACGACGAACTGCCAGAAGGCGAACATGGCATACCATTGGAAGAACATGGCGACCGCGAGCTGACGCATAGGGCGGGGCATTTCGACCATGGCGGTGCGCAGGTCGGTGAGCGTCTGGC
>DASVUT010000555.1:0-3470 GCA_036386955.1 Sphingomonas sp.
CGCGCGGGTCGCGGCGGCGTTCCCGGACATCTTCGTCGGTATCAAGGATGCAAGCGGCGACCTGGCACGCGTGTCGCACCACCGGAGGAGCTGCGGGGCGGGGTTCGTGCAGCTATCGGGCAATGACGACCTCGCGCTCGCCTTCAACGCCATGGGGGGGCAGGGGTGCATCTCGGTCACCGCCAACGCCGCACCGCGTCTCTGCGCTGAGTTCCAGGCGGCCTGCGCCAGCGACGATATGACCGCCGCGCTCAAGCTCCACGACCGGCTGTTCCCCTTGCACGAGGCGATGTTCACCGATGCGTCTCCGGGTCCGGTGAAGTATGCCCTCGGCCGCGTCCGGCCCCGGTCTCCCCAGACGCTGCGGCTGCCGATGACGCCGGCAAACGACGTGGCGCGCGCGGCGATTGATGCCGCCCTGGCGCATGCGGGCCTCGCATGACGACCCGTACGGCTGGCGTGGGCCGATGCTGATCTGGCTGGCGTTGGTTCAGGCGACGAGCGCATCGCCCCCCGCGCGCATCGACCTGATGGCACCGGCGGCAAGCAAGTCGTGCACGGCGGAGGATGGAGCCGACGTCGTCGTCTGCGGCGCCCGCGACGACCCCTATCGCCTCCGCCCGCTACACCCCGTCGCCGATGGCTCGGCCATCCCGAAAGCCGAAACGGGCATCGGCAACGCCAAGGCCGCGGTGGAGACCGAGCAGACCAGCATCGGCGGCATCCCCAGCAACCGCGTCATGCTCCGGTTCAAACTGCCGTTCTGAACGGGTCGCGGCAATCCGCCGATCAACTCGGCGCACGTCGCTGCCGTCCGTCGCGCGTGCGGCTTCCCACCGTCGTCGCGACGCCCTACATCGGCGGCGCATGTCGCGTCCCAAGCCCTTAGCCTTCGACAAGAAGAAGATCGTCGCCGAGAACCGCCGCGCGCGGTTCGAATACGCCGTCGAGCAGACGTTCGAGGCCGGCATCGCGCTGGTCGGGACCGAGGTGAAATCGCTCCGCTTCGGTGAAGGATCGATCGCCGAATCCTATGCCGAGGTGCGCGGCGAGGAGGTGTGGCTGGTCAACGCCAACGTGCCCGAATTCTCGCACGGCAACCGCTTCAACCACGAAGCCAAGCGGCCCCGTAAATTGCTGCTTCACGAACGCGAGATAAACAAGCTGCACGGGGCGGTCGCGCGCGAAGGCATGACGCTCGTCCCGCTGATGATCTATTTCAACTCGCAAGGACGCGCCAAGGTGGAACTGGCATTGGCCAAGGGGCGCAAGGCGCACGACAAGCGCGAACACATCAAGGAACGCGAGTGGAAGCGTGAGGCGGGTCGCATCCTGCGCGATCGCGGTTGATGGAGGTCGCACGCCCAGGACTGTGGCAGCGCGGGTGCGCGTGGTGCCATCGCAACCTGCCCACGCGCGAATCGATGGAGCGCAACCGGCTGCTCCGCCCGGTCGCGCATCGCGTGCTGGCACCCGCCCTGTGGCGCTTCACCCGCCGTTCGGTGCCGCGCGGCGTCGCGCTGGGGATGGTGGCGGGGTTCCTGTTCCCGGTGGCGCAGATCGCGATCGCGGCGCTTTTCGCATTGCCGTTCCGTGCCAACGTGCCGGTCGCGTCGCTGACGACCTTCATCACCAACCCGTTCACGACACCGATCCTGTGGTATTTCGCCTACCAGATCGGCCGCTGGATCCTGCACAGCGACACCGCCGCCGTGGCGCAGCCCGTGACGGAGGCGGCGACCGGCTGGTTGCAATGGGTTACGTCGGGCATCGAATGGCTGTCGGCGAAGGGGCCCACGTTCGGGCTCGGCTTGATCGTCCTGACCACCGCGTGTGCCGTGCTCGGCTATGCGCTGGCGGCACTGGGTTGGCGGCTGCGGGTGGCGCAGCGGTGGCGCAACCGGCGGTCGCCTAAAGGTTAATTGACGAACCCGGTTGGCCGGGTACAACGGCGCGCATCCCGTCTCCGTTAGAGGAACATCGATGCGCACGCCGGTTCTCGCCGCTCTCTTGCTCGCCTCCGCCGCTTCCACCCTTGCCATCGCGCAACAGGCGCAGACCACCGCCGCGTCGCCCGACAAGCCGCAGATCGGCACCTTCGGCTTCGATCTCGCCGGCCGCGACCCCGCCGTGGAGCCTGGCGTCGACTTCTTCGACCATGCCAATGGCGGCTGGTTCAAGTCGACCGAGATCCCCGCCGATCGTGCATCCTATGGCATGTTCCACGTCCTGCAGGACCGCTCGCTCGAACAAACCCGCACCATCCTGGACGCTGCCGCCGCCAGGCCCGGCGACAAGCCAGGCGATTTCTACGCAAGCTTCATGGACGAAGCGGCCGTGGAGGCGAAAGGCCTAGCCCCGGTGCAGCCATGGTTCACTGCCATCAAGGGTGCGGGATCGAAGACCGCGCTCGCCACCGAAATGGCCAAGCTGCAGCGCCAGGGTGTCGGCGGCCTTGTCGGTGTGTCCGTGGGACAGGATGACAAGAAGCCCGACACCTATGTCGTGAACCTGGGGCAAAGCGGCCTCGGCCTGCCCGACCGCGACTATTATCTGAAGGACGACGCCAAGCTCGCGACGATCCGCACCGCCTACCAGGCCTACCTGGCGCGGATGTTGACGCTGGCGGGCGAGCCGAATGCGGAGGCGCGCGCGGCCGCCGTGTTCAACATGGAGAAGGCGATCGCCACCGCGCACTGGACGCGCGTCGACAGCCGCGACGCGGACAAGACCTACAACAAATGGACCGCCGCCGACTTCGCGGCCAAGGCGCCGGGCTTCCCCTGGGCCGACTATATGGCGACGATGGGCGTCGCCAATCAGCCCTTCTACCTCGTCGCACAGCCCAGCGCCGTGACTGGCGAGGCGGCGGCATTCGCGGCCACGCCGCTGCCGGTGCTGAAGGACTATGCGATGCTGCGGACGCTGCGCAGCTATGCGGGCTATCTGCCCAAGGCGTTCGATCAGACCAACTTCGCCTTCTACGGCACCACCTTGTCGGGCACCCCGCAACAGCAGGTTCGCTGGAAGCGCGGCGTCGGCGTCGCATCGGGGGCGTTGGGCGAGGAGATCGGCAAGCAATATGTCGCCCGCTACTTCCCGCCCGAGGCGAAGGCCGAGGCCGATGCGCTGGTCAAGAACGTCGTCGCGGCGATGGGCGAACGGCTCCGCAATCTGGAATGGATGGCGCCCGAAACCAAGCAGAAGGCGCTGGCCAAGCTTGCATCCTTCACGCCCAAGATCGGCTACCCCGAAACGTGGCGCGATTACTCCGCGCTGCGCGTCGTGCGCGGTGATCTCGTCGGCAACGTGTCGCGCGCCAACGCCTTCGAGTATCAGCGCGGGTTGAACAAGCTCGGTAAGCCGATCGACCGCGGCGAATGGTTCATGACGCCGATGACCATCAACGCCTACGCCAACCCGACGATGAACGAGATCGTCTTTCCGGCCGCGATTCTCCAGCCGCCTTT
>DASVUT010000556.1:0-4079 GCA_036386955.1 Sphingomonas sp.
CCGACCAGCGCCGCCAGCGCGGCGTCCATCGCCTCGTCCAGTTCGGTCCGCATCGCTCTCTCCGCTTGGGTTTGCTTCTTTGGCCCCTTATGCAGGCCACGCCGCAAAGGGGAAAGTGCTTGATCCTGTCTGTTTCCGCCGCCGCGTCAGCGGCAACTCTGATGATGGGCGCCGCGACGGGCGGGCACATCCGGTTCGAGGACCTGGGGCTGCATCCTGACGTGTTCTCGATCGGCTTCTTTACGCTGCGCTGGTACAGCCTGGCCTATATCGCCGGGATTCTGATCGGCTGGTGGTATCTGCTGCGGCTGTTGCGGCAACCGGGCGCACCGATGGCGCGGCGTCATGCCGACGACCTAGTCTTCTATGCGACGCTCGGCATCATCCTGGGCGGGCGAATAGGTTACGTCCTGTTCTACGCGCCTGACATGCTCGCCGATCCGTTACGCATCCTGCGGCTATGGGACGGCGGCATGTCGTTCCACGGCGGCGTCATCGGTACGTCGCTGGGCATCATCCTGTTCGCCCGCGCGCAGAAGCTCGATTGGCTGCGCGTTCATGATTATGTCGCCTGCGTGGTGCCGTTCGGGCTGTTCTTCGGCCGGATCGCCAATTTCGTGAACGGCGAACTCTGGGGCCGTCCGGCCGATGTGCCTTGGGCAATCATCTTCCCCATCACCGTCGATTTCCCGCTGATGGACCCCGCCCGCCACCCCAGCCAGATTTATGAAGCCGGGCTGGAGGGCGTCGCGCTGTTCGCGCTGTTGTGGTGGGCGTTCTGGCGGACCAAGGCGCGCTATGATCCGGGCAAGCTCGTCGGGCTGTTCCTGGTCGGTTACGGCATCGCGCGTTTCGTGGTCGAATTCTTCCGCGAACCCGACGGCCAGTTCCGCGGCACCTTCGTGGAACAAAGCGGCCTCCACATGGGCCAGTGGCTCTGCGTCCCCATGATCGCGGGCGGTGCCTACTTGATCGCCACGGCGGCACGGCGGCGCACACGGGTGGAACCGATCGCGGGGGGTGAGAGCGTGGCGTGATGCTCGATCACACATCCACGCCGTCCATGTCATCCAACCCGGCGATGATCGCACGAGACCGGCGCGTGATCGCCTCGACGACGGCCGGCAGCAAGGGGTGACCGCCGGCGGGCATCGCCTCGACCTGCTCCCGCGCAAGCCCAGCGTTCTTCCCCACCCGGCTGGCAAGCGCGCCGATGCGACGAAGCGTCAGCGTCCCGCTAAGCCCGCAAGCTGCGGCGAGGCGAAGCCAATGCCTGCGCTTGAGGTGATCTCCGCGCGCCTTGCCCGCAACCGTCTGCGCCAGATTGCGGGTCACCCCGTCGAAGACTTCTGCACACAAGACGTCATATAGCGGTGCCGCCCGCACTCGATCGCCGGGCCCGATCAGGAGCGAATAGTTTTTCGCATGCGCATCGGTATTGCACGCGAGCACATTGAAGACGACGGCATCGAAGAGCCGGAGGATGTCAGGCCCGGTTGCATGGCGGCGTGCCGATCCAAGCATATCGGCGACGGTCGGCCCACGGATGCCTGTGCTGTTACGCTCGTACTTCGCCGCCGCCGGCTTTTCCAATACCTGACAGAAATCCTCTTGATGCAGACGTCGCCACTGCCCGCCTTGCCGTAGTCGATCGTACCGCTCGATCAGAAAATATGTCCGCCCCCCTGCCACGCCGGTGGTGACGCCCGGCACGGGCAGTCCACAACGGCGTGCCAGAGTGAGGCAATAGGCCTCGTTCTGCACGCTGCCGTACAGCCGTCGATGGTCCGGCTTGAGAATATGGGTCGATGGCGATCCATCGAGCGGAATGCAGATCTGCCCTTGCGGATCGACGGCGACGGCAAGCTTCCCCTGCACGCCCGCCAAGGACATGGAGACGCCATCCTCACCGATCAGGAACGGTTTGGCGGGCAGTTCCTCGATGAGGCGCTCTAGATCGCCCGGCGTATCGACCCGCCGCCAAGAACGACTGTGGTCATAGCCAGGGGCACCGAAGGACAGTGCCCCGGCAGTGTCGCGTCCGATCGCTGCGAGCAGCCCGATAATGTCGTCACGTGACATCCCAAGTCGGCGTGTGGTCACGACGAGTTGCTCTGCTTCAGGCAGCAGGTTACTTGCCCAGACAAGGAATTTCGCCGGTCCGATGTCGGGTTGGGCCAGCGGCATCGTGACAGACAGGGGAAACGACTCCGGATCGCGTATCCAGGCCGGATCATAGGTAAAATGCGGCCCATCAGGGTCGGCGCGTACCTCGCCAACCAGCCGCTCTCCGGCAAAGATGGGGAGTGTCACCGCCCACCCGCATTAGGCTGTTGCCGCTCGAGCAGGGCGACAGGATCAAGTCCGACCAGACCGGCGACGACGAGGGCGCGGCCGATCTGACATGTGGGCTTTCCCCGTTCGAGCTCATGAACGAAGCGGATGCCTACACCCGCGACGGTCGCGAGATCGCCCAGGGTAAGACCCATCGCCTTGCGGCGTTGGCGAACAAGCACACCGAAACGCCGGGAAAACCATATGGCGTCGTTCTCCGTCTCTGCACGATCCAAGGTTTCACTCTCCCGATCGGGATAAAATACACCCATCGCTTAGAGCAGCAAGATGATTTTTCCTGATCGGGAAAGTTTATCAGTTTGCGGTGTCCGTGGGGCACCTTTTGTGCGGTCGGGGAACACCGGCGTGCTGGACATGCGCTGTGATCGCTAGAGTTGATACGCTTGCGGCCTTACGCGCCAGCCGCCATGGCTCTCGCCGTGTCCGATCCCGTCGCTCCCGACCCCACCGAACCCGCCCTCCCCGAACGGCTCGCGCGCGCGATCGCGCTCGGCGGGCCGATCCCGGTGTCGCAGTTCATGGCCGCCGCCAATGCGCATTATTACGCCACCCGCGATCCGCTGGGCACGGCGGGCGATTTCGTCACCGCGCCTGAAATCAGCCAGGTATTCGGCGAGCTGATCGGCCTGTGGGGCGCCGATCTGTGGGACCGCGCGGGGCGCCCTGACGCGGCATGGGTGGAGCTGGGGCCTGGACGCGGAACACTGGCGGCCGATGCGCGGCGGGCGATGGCGCGTGGCGGGTTCGCGCCACCGGTTCACTTCGTCGAGACCAGCCCCACGCTGCGCGCGGCGCAGGCGGAACGCGTAGGCGACGCGACCTGGCACGACAGGGTCGACACACTGCCGACCGACCGACCGCTCATCATCATCGCCAACGAATTCTTCGACGCGCTGCCCATTCGTCAGTTGATCCGGCGGGCCGAGGGCTGGCACGAGCGCCGCGTCGCGTGCCAGGATACGCTGTTCCTGCCGATCGCCGGGCCCGCGGTCCCCTACGCGGTCATCCCCGAACCGTTGCGCGATGCGCCCGCCGGCGCGATCCTGGAAGCCTCGCCCGCCGGCGTCGCGGTCGTCACCGCCCTTGCGCGTCGGCTCTCCGATCAGGGCGGCGCGATGCTGGTCATCGACTATGGTCTTGAAGGGCCGGTGCTGGGCGACACGTTGCAGGCGGTGCGCGGGCACGCCGCCGCCAATCCTTTCGCTAATCCGGGCGATCAGGACCTGTCGGCGCATGTCGATTTCACCACGCTCGCCGCTGCGGCGCAGAATGCGGGCGCGGTCGCCTGGGGCCCGATCGCGCAGCGCGAGCTGCTGGGGGCGCTCGGCATCGACCTGCGTATCGCCACGCTCGCCCGCGCCACGCCCGACCGGGCGGGTGCGCTCGCGGCCGATCGCGCGCGGCTGATGGACGATATGGGAACGCTGTTCCGTGCGCTGGCGATCACCGCGCGCGGCTGGCCCGAACCGGCGGCGTTCGCATGATCGCCTATCGCGACGCCGTGCCCGCCGATGGCCCCGCGCTCGACGCCATGGCGCGGCAAAGCTGGATCGACACATTTCAGAAATCCTGTTCGGCGCAGGACATGGAACTGTACCTGGCGCAGGCTTACGGCCCCGAAGGCGCGCTGATCCGCGACCTGAGCGACCCCGCGATGCACTTCCATGTCGCGGTCGAGGGGACGCGCATCATCGGCCATGCCAAGCTCGTGCCCACCTATTTGG
>DASVUT010000557.1:0-12251 GCA_036386955.1 Sphingomonas sp.
GGCCGCGACCTGCCCTACGGGTACGACGGATAACGGCATCCTGACCGTCGGCGCGACGAGTTCCACATTCCGGGGTTGCCGCCTGCCTCAGCAGATCACGAGCAACCTCACGCTGCCGCGTATTCCCGGGGTCGTGTACCGGTTTAGCGGCCTCACGGAGGTTGGTGGTTCCACCGCAGGGGCGACCCCCGACGGCGTGACGCTGACGATCGCGGCCGGCGTGACGCTGGTTGCTGACTCGACGGAAGCCACGCCCGACGTGCTGCTGGTGAACCGCGGCGCGCGGATCAATGCTGTTGGGACTGCCACCGACCCGATCATCTTCACGGCCCAGCAGAACCTGGTCGCCAACGGCGTCAGCGAAACGACGCAGGGTCTTTGGGGCGGGGTCATCCTGCTCGGCCGGTCGCCCGTCCATGGCTGCGGCAGCGGCAACAACGCCGAGGGAAGCAACCCGGCGTGCGAGCTGAGCATCGAGGGTGTGTCGGGCCGCAACTATGGTGGCACGAACCAGGCCGACAACAGCGGGACGATGCAATTCGTGCAGATCCGTTACACCGGCATCGCGATCACCGACGGCAACGAGCTGCAGGGTCTGACGCTCGGCGGGGTCGGGTCGGGCACGACGCTGAACAACATCCAAAGCCATAATTCGGCGGATGACGGTATCGAGATCTTCGGGGGCACCTCCAATCTGCGCTACCTGGCCATCACGGGCGCCGACGATGACGGGATCGACATCGACAATGGCTATCGGGGCTTCATTCAGTTCATGATCGCGGCGCAGCGCCTTGGCGGTGCGACCAACGACTCCTTCTCGACGGAAATCGAATCAAACAACAACGAAGACTTCCTGCCTCGCACCTTCGGCCGTTACGCGAACTTCACCTTTATCCAGACAGCCTCCGCGCCGGCCGCCATCCGGCTTCGTGGCGGCGCGGATATGGCCTTCATCAACGGCATCGTGCGTACCCCGTCCGGCGTTGCGGCTGTGAATATCATCGCGGGTGCGGGCACCGGCGCGGATCGCAGCACGATCCGCGCGGCGAACGCGGCACTGCAGGATGTCGGTCCGCCGACCTTCACGTCCGTCTACTTCGCCGCCCAGGGCCGCTGAGACCGGCGGACCTTCGGGTTCCAGCCGATATGCGATGTGACCGGGGCGGCCTCCAGCCGCCCCGGCGCTCGCCCGCAGATTTCACGATCGGACACACGGCCATGCAACAGCGCACCGTCTTCGCAACGCTTCTTCTCCTGACGTCGCAGCTGGTCGCTCCGGCCGTGCTTGCGCAGGCAAGCTCGCCGACCCCCACGAGCCCGCCGCAATCCACTGCGCCCACGAACACCGGGAATGCGATTCCCGAAGGTCAAGCAACGCCGACATCGCAGAACGGAACGCCCCAGGATCAGGCGGGGGCCGACACCGAGGAGGTGGAAATCTCCGCGCCGGGTGCCGACGCGGGAGCCGACATCGTGGTCGTTGGCCGCAACATCCCCAACGTCGTCCGCGCGACGCCACAGGTCCTGACGGTCCTGTCGGCGGCGGACATCGCACGCACGGGTGAGGGTGACATCGCCGGCGCGTTGAGCCGGGTGACCGGCCTTTCCGTCGTTGGCGGCGGGTTCGTCTATGTCCGCGGGCTTGGCGACAGATATTCCTCGTCGCTCCTCAACGGATCGCCACTGCCCAGCCCCGAGCCGCTGCGCCGGTCCGTTCCGCTCGACATCTTCCCCACGTCGATCGTGGGTTCCGCGACCGTGCAGAAGACCTATTCGGTCAACTATCCGGGAGAGTTCGGCGGCGGCGTCATCAACTTGACGACGAAGGCGGTGCCGAAGGAGAATTTCATCACCGCTGGAGCTTCGATCGCGGCGGACGACGTCACGACCAGTGAATATGGGCTGGTGTATGACGGGGGCGATGCCGACTGGATCGGATTCGACGACGGGACCCGCGGCGTTCCGTCGTTCGTCCGCGATATCGAGGCCTCGATCCGGAGCGGTACGCCGAACAGCGGGCTTGTCCCGACGGCAGCCGTGGGTCGGCTGAGCAACGCCGAAACGACATTGCTTCAGCGCAACAACCAAATCCCGGCGAACTGGTCGGCGGAACTCAGCAGCGGGTCGGTCGTGGACCTGGGCTCGGGCCGGCTCGGCGTCCTTGCGTCGATCAGCGCGAGCAACACCTTTCGCACCCGTTCGACGACGCAGCAGGACACGGTGTCGACCGAGGGCGTCGTCCGCAACGACTTCCAGACGCTGTTGACGGACAATCGCGTCGTGGCGAACGCGTTGATCAACGTCGGGTACGAGTTCGGCGAGAACACGATCCGGTGGACCAATGTCTACATTCACGACACGCTGAAGCAGGCGCGGGCATCGGCGTCGGACAACTATAACAACTTCAGCGGCCTGCGCTTCACACAGAACACGAACTGGTTCGAGCGTCAGTTGTTCGAGACGCAAGGGGTGGGCGAGTTCCAGCTGTCACCGCGGCTTGAACTCGACGTTCGTGGCGCATTCGCCAATTCGAAGCGCAACGCGCCCTATGAGCGGCAGTTTCAGTATCTTTGTGCGGACCCGGCGTCGCTTTCGCCTGACACCGTCGCCCAGACGGGAACGCTCTCGGACCCCGGCGCGCGGTTTCAGTGCGAGGTGAACGGTGCCCAGACGCCCAATGGCCGCGGTCCCGGTGTCTACGCGGTCACGGGGCGTTTTACGCCTTTCGCCTCGATCGTGTTCAGCGATCTCGAGGAGAATCTGTACAGCGGTCAGGCGGACCTGTCGTACAAGCTCGATTCCGACCGGCCCTTCACCGTGTCGACCGGTTATTATTATTCCGACACCGACCGCGTGTCGGCGCGCCTGCCGTTCGATTACCAGGTCGGCCAGAGCGCGGGCACGGCACCTACCTTTCCCTATAATCTTTATCGACCCGACCTGTTGCTGTCGCCCGATGTGCTGAACAACCCGACGCCGCTCGATGGTCAGAACAACGAAACCATCCAGCTTCGCTTCAGCTCGCCGGCGGGCAGTCCGATCTATGATGCGTCGCTTCGCATTCACGCCGGCTATGTCCAGGCGGAGGCCGAGGCGACCGATGGGCTGCGTGCAACAATCGGCGTACGGTATGAGAACGCGGTCGAGGAGGTGACTCCGATCGGTGCAACGCCTGCCCGGCTCGCCAACGCCTATTTCCTGCCCGCGGCGACCCTGACGTGGAACTTTCGCGAAGACATGCAGGTCCGTGTGAGCGCTTCCAAGACGATCTCGCGCCCGCAATTTCGCGAGCTCGCCCCACAACAGTTCCGCGATCCCGATTCCGATCGGCTGTTCGTCGGCAATTCCGGCCTGATCGATTCTGAACTCTACAATCTGGACGCCCGCTACGAATGGTTTTTCGGGCGCGACCAAAGGTTCACGCTAGGCGGCTTCTACAAGCGGATCGAGAATCCGATCGAGCAGGTCGGCATCTTCGTCACGTCGGACGCGCCGCTTCAGACCGGTTTCAGCTATCTGCCCAGTGCGACGCTGTACGGCGGTGAGGTGGAGGTGCAGAAGTACATTCCGCTCGACACGCTGGGTGGGTTCTTCGCGACCAGGCGGCTCGTTGCCATCGCCAACTACACCTACACCAAGTCCTCCATCAATGCGTCGAGCGCCTGCGTGCCCAACGCGCAGGACCCGTTCCGCACGAGCCCTGTCGGCAACTGCCAACCGGGCTTCGGACCGGCGCGTGCGTTCTTCCGCGACGGCGCGGCGCTGACGGGCCAGTCGGATCACCTCGTCAATCTGCAGCTCGGGATCGAGGATACTCAGGCGCTGTCGCAACTGACCGTGCTCTTCAACTACGCCAGCGATCGGGTGAGCAACCGCGGCCCGGTGGCCGAAGGGGGCTTCCTCCCAGACATCGTCGAGAGGCCGGGCGTCAGGCTGGATGTCGTCGGCCGGCAGGGCATCGTGATCGGTCGCACACAGATCGAGCTCAAGGCGGAGGCGCGCAACCTGACGCGCACGCGCTTTCAGGAAGTGCAGACCTTCTCCAACGGGGCTCAGGTGTTCACCAACCGCTTCCGTCAGGGCCGCATCTTCTCGCTGGGCGTCAGCACACGATTCTAGCCGGTGCGCGGGGGTGCCTCACCCCCACGCCCGCTCGCGAAACCATTTGGTCACCACATACTTCACCCCGCTGCGCACCTTCATCCCGTGATGGAGCGTGGCGGGGTTGAGGCTGCCGTCGGGGCGGCGGTTGTTCCAGGCTACCAGCTTGCCGGTTTCGGGCTGGATCAGCTTGTCGACCGCCTTGAACCGCGTCGCGCCGCCCGCCTCGGGTTCGTTGAGGTAGATCATGACTGTCCAGGTCCGGTTTCCCGCGACGCCGCAGAAGCGGTGATAGTCGAGCCCGGCCGGTTCGAAATAATCGGTATGCCCCTTGAACTCCTGCCCCACGGCATAGCGTTGCCCCTGGACCGGCTCGCCATACGGTGCCGACAGCCCCGTATAGGCCGTGATAGCCGCGTCCAATCCGGCCACTACCGGGTCGCCGGGGTCGAGGTCGCCGGTCTCGCTGGTCCGGTACGTCGCATCGCCATTGATGTCGGCCAGCGTGGAGGGCCGGCGGACGCGGTCGATTCGCGCGATCAATGCCGCGCACGTACCGGGATCGAGGAAGCGGCGCGCGACGAACAGGGTCAGCTTGGGGCTCGGCACGCGCTGCACCCCTCGATTGGACAGGATGCGGTCGACGATCGGCTCGGCTGCAAGGCCCGAGCCCAGCGGAGGCAGGGTCATGCGCCCTATCCTGACGCGTCGGCGAGGGTCGCGCCAGAGGGGACAGCCCGGGGGAAAGCATTGACGCGGGGCCGTAACATGGCATGCGTACGGCCACCGGAATTGGTTAGGGCACGGGCATGGAGTTGAAGCTCGACGCGCGCATGCGCCGATTACTGGCGCGCCTGCCCGTCGTGAACGTCTATTCGGCACTCGAGATCGCGCTGCTGGCGGGGCTCGGGCTTCAGGCCGCGCGGCTGATCTGGGTGCTGGCGACTCCGGTCGGGCCGCTGGGCGATTGGCGCCCGGCGGGGCCGTTGGTGCCGAGCCTGCCCGCCGAGTCGATCGCCGCCTTCGACCCGTTCTTCCGCCTCGCCGCGCCCGCTGCGGGGCCGGGGGTTGTCACTTCGCTTCAACTGACCCTGTTCGGCACGCGGACCGACGACGCGACCGGGCGCGGCGGCGCGATCATCGCCGGGCCGGACGGGGTCCAGCGGTCGATCTCGGTCGGCGAGGAAATCCAGCCGGGCGTCAAGCTGGTCGGGGTGGCGTTCGATCACGTCACGATCGAGCGCGGCGGCGCGACCGAAGATCTGTTCCTCGACCAGTCGACCTCCGTCACGCCCGTCGTGCCCAGCGCCAATGCCGGCGGAACCGCGACACCCGTTCCCCCGCAACCGGGCACCGGTGCGGTCAACGCGGCCAATATCCGGCAAGAGATCGGCTTCATCCCGCGCATCGATTCCGGCCGGATCAGCGGGCTCGTCGTCCGGTCGCAAGGGTCGGGCGCGGCGTTTCGCGCGGCGGGCCTGCGCGACGGCGACGTGGTCACCTCGATCGGCGGCCGCCCGGTCAACGGCGCGCAGGACCTTGACCGTGTCGCCGCCGACTTCAAGGGCGGCGGCAACCTTCCCCTCACCGTAGAGCGCGGGCGCGAGACGCTGTCGCTCGCTATCACGATTGCGCCTACACCATGAAGAAGCTTGTTCTCGCCGCGTTGCTGGCGACCGTGCCACCGAGCCTCATGACACCGGCGCAGGCGCAATTGACGCTGAACGTCCGCGATGCCGATATCCGCGCCTTCATCGCCGACGCCGCCAAGGTCACCGGGCGGACGTTCATCATCGACGGCCGGGTGCAGGGCAAGGTGACCGTCGTTACCGACCGTCCGCTCAGCCGCTCCGAATATTTCGAGGCGTTCCTGTCGACCCTGCGCGCCAACGGCCTGGTCGCGGTGCCGACCGCCAATGGCGCGTTCCGCATCCAGCCGATCGACAATGCCGCGACCCAGCCGAGCCGCGTCGGATCGGCGGGGGCGAACCGCAACGCGTTCGTGACCGAGATCGTGCGGCTGCGTGTCGGAGACGCAACGCAGGCGCTGGATACGGTGCGCCCGCTCGTGTCGGCGCAGGGATCGGTGACGGCCAACCGGTCGGGCAACAGCCTGGTGATCGTCGATTTCGCCGACAATATCCGCCGCATCCGCGAAGTGCTGCGCCGGATCGACAGCGACACCGCGACGACGCGCGTCGTGGCACTGCAGAACGCCAGCGCGCGCGAGATCGCCACCGCGCTGCAAGGGCTGGCGGGCGGCGGCAGCCCGGCGGGCGCGGGCGGGGGACAGCAGGGCGGCACCGTCGCGGGCAATGCCGGCGGCGTTTCGGTGGTGTCGGTCGACAGCTCCAACTCGGTCGTGCTGCGCGGCGAGGGACAGGCCGTCGCGCGCCTGGCGCAGGTCGCGCTCGACCTCGACCGGAAAGCACGCAGCGGGACGGAAATCCGCGTCGTCTTCCTGGAAAACGCCGACGCCGAACAGCTCCTGCCGGTGCTGCAGCAGCTCGTCGGCCAATCGCCCGACCCGGTGAACGAGACCACATTGTCGCGCGGCAGCTTCTCGCAAAGCGCCAGCAACGGCGGCACGTCGTCGGGCGGCACCATCACGCAGCCGATCCAACAGATCGCGCCGCAGCAATCGGGCGGCGGTGGTGGGGCCGGCGCAAACGCGAACGGGTCCCAGGCCGCGATCCAGACGCAGGGCGGTCGCACGGCGGGGGTGGTCACGCGGTTCGCCGGTGCCAACGCGATCGTCATCGCCGGACCCGCCGATGTGCAGCGGCAATTGTCCGAGGTCATCCGTCAGCTCGATACCAGGCGCGACCAAGTGCTGATCGAGGCGATCGTCGCCGAAGTGTCCGACGCGACCGCCAACCGGCTGGGTGCGCAGTTCCTGCTGGGCAACCTGTCGGGCGGGGCGTTCGCGGCGTCGTCCTTTTCCAACGCCGTGCCCAATCTGCTGACGATCGCCGGGGCGGTCGGGGCGCGCGAACTGGCGACGACCACGACCACGATCAACGGCAACGTCACCACCACGCAGCAGAACAATGCCGCGTCGGACACGCTGGCCCAGTCCGCGATCCAGTCGATCCTGGGCACCAGCGGCGGGTTCGCCGGCTTCGGCGGGGCGGTGGGCGACACCATCTTCGGCGCGATCATCAACGCGGTGAAAAGCGACACGACCTCGACGCTGCTGCAATCGCCCAGCCTGGTGACGCTCGACAACCAACAGGCGCACAGCCTGGTCGGCCAGGAGATTCCGGTGACCACGGGACAGGCGCTGTCGAACAATTTCGACAACGCGTTCCGGACCGTGCAGCGGCAAAATGTCGGCATCCAGTTGGACGTGAAGCCACAGGTCAACGCGGGCGGATCGATCAAGCTTTTCGTCCGGCTCGAGGTCAGCTCGGTCGCCGGCCCGGTGTCGAGCGACAATGCCGAGCTGATCGTGAACAAGCGCGCGTTCGAAAATGTGTTCACGCCCGACAACGGCCAGATCACGGTCATCGGCGGCCTGCTCGACGACAATGAACGTCGCACCATCGAGCGCATCCCGTTCCTCAGCGACATTCCCGTCGTCGGCAATCTGTTCAAGTCGAAGGCGCGCAGCCGCACCAAGACCAACCTGATGGTCTTCATCCGCCCGACGATCCTGCGCACGCCCGAGGACAGCCGCCGGCTGACCGAACAACGCTACGGCTATCTGCGCCAGCTCCAGGGCTATGCGCAGCCCGGCGTGGAGCCGTCGATCGATCAGCTCGTGCGCGATTACATGTTCGCCGCCCCGCCGATCCCGTCTGCCCCGATGCCGGGCAATATCGAGGACCCCAACATCGCCGTGCCGGTGCAGGGGCAGGGGCCGCGCCGATGATCGCGCGTCCCACCTTGTGTTCCCGCGAAGGCGCGAACCCAGACTGGACTCCCGCCTCCGCGGGACAACGAGAAGGCTTGGGCACGTGATCATCCGCACCGGCAACGATATCGACGCTGCTGCTGCGATGACCGTTGTGCATACCATCGACGGCGACGAACGGCTGGAAGTCGAGGCGCGACAAAGCCCCTCCCCTTCAGGGGAGGGGTTGGTGGGGCAGGACAGGCCGCTTGCCGCATCGGCACTGCCCCACCCCATCCCCTCCCCTAAAGGTGAGGGGCTTAGCGCCGGCACCTCCGCCGACGCGATCCCCGCCACCGTCCCCTATCTCTTCGCCCGCAAGTTCGGCGTCGTGGCCGCCGTGAACGGCCCCGTCGCGCTGCGCCAGGGCGCGGACCCGCGCGCGCTGATCGAACTTCGCCGCCATCTGGGCCGCCCCTTCGACGTCGAAGTCGTCGAGCCGGCCGCGTTCGACCGGTTGCTGTCCGACACCTACGCCATGGACGGGCAGGCCAACGCGCTCGCCGCGGTCGGGATGGGCGATGAGCTCGACATGCTCGCCGACGGCATCCCGACGGCGGAGGACCTGCTCGACACCGCCGATGACGCGCCCGCGATCCGGCTGATCAACGGCATCATCGCCGATGCCGCCCGCAACGGCGTGTCCGACATTCATATCGAGCCTTACGAGACAGGCCTCGTCGTCCGCATGCGCATCGACGGGGTGCTGCGTGAGACGCTCCGGATGCCGCCGCACGTTGCGCCGGTCGTGGTCAGCCGGGTCAAGGTCATGGCGCGGCTCGACATTGCCGAACGGCGTGTGCCGCAGGACGGGCGCATGGGGCTGACGCTGGGGGGCAAGCTGCTCGACGTGCGCGTCTCGACATTGCCATCGCGCGCCGGCGAGCGCGTGGTGCTGCGTATCCTGGACAAGGACAATGCCGGCATCGACCTGGAGGCGCTGGGGCTGACGCCCGCGACCTATACGCTGCTGAAGGACGCGATCGCCGAACCCAATGGCATCATCCTGGTCACCGGGCCGACCGGATCGGGCAAGACGACTAGCCTCTACGCGGCGCTGCGCCTGCTCAACGATGGCAGCCGTAATATCCTCACCGTCGAGGATCCGGTCGAATATGCGGTCGACGGCGTCGGTCAGACTCAGGTCAATGCCAAGGTCGGGCTGACCTTCGCGGCGGGCCTGCGCGCCATCCTGCGCCAGGACCCCGATGTCGTGATGGTCGGCGAAATCCGCGACCGCGAAACCGCCGAAATCGCGGTGCAGGCGTCGCTGACCGGGCATCTCGTGCTCTCCACCGTGCACACCAATGACGCGGTGGGCGCGATCACGCGGTTGCGCGACATGAAGGTCGAGTCCTTTCTGCTCGCCTCCACCTTGCGCGCGGTAATCGCGCAGCGGCTGGTGCGGCGGCTATGCCCCACCTGCCGCCGCCCCGTTCCCGCGCGCGACACGGTCGCGCCGCTGCTGGGGATCGATACCGATGCGACCGTCTATGCCGCCGCCGGGTGCGACCAGTGCAACGGGTCGGGGTATAAGGGTCGGATCGGTGTGTACGAAGCGGTGCGGATCGACGAAACGGTGCGGCGGCTGATCAACGAAGGCGGCGACGAAGCCGCCATCACCGCCCACGCCTTCGCGCGCCAGCCGACGCTGGCGATGGCGGCCCGCACGATGGTGCTCGACGGGGTTACCACCGCGGAGGAAGCGGTGCGGGTGTCGCGGCGTGATGCGACGGACACGGCGATCGAGGCGGTGCCGCTTCATGGGTAATCCCGCCATTGTGTTCCCGCGAAGGCGGGGGCTGAGTCAGGGTTCCCGCCTTCGTGGGAACACAAGAGCTGCCAATGGCTG
Organism: Sphingomonas sp.; assembly: GCA_036386955.1. Taxonomy (GTDB): domain Bacteria; phylum Pseudomonadota; class Alphaproteobacteria; order Sphingomonadales; family Sphingomonadaceae; genus Sphingomonas. The sequence continues at coordinate 9,849 of DASVUT010000557.1, forward strand.
ATTTCGACTACATCGCCATCGACACGCGTGGCCAGGAACGCCGCGGGCATGTCGCCGCCGTCGACGCCGACGCCGCGCGCGCGCGTCTCGACCGGCAACGGCTCTACGTCGTCCGGCTCGATCCCGGCACACCGCCCGCGACCAAGGGGCGGCCGCTGTTCGGCCTGAAGCTCGGCAACCCCAAGATGTCGAACAAGCAGCTGACGCTGTTCACACGCCAACTTGCGACCCTCAACCGCGTGTCACCGCTCGAAGAGTCGCTGCGCACCATTACTCGCCAGACCGAACAGGACAGCGTGCGCGTGATCGTCGCGCAAGTTCATGCCGGCGTGACCGAAGGCCGGCGGCTGGCCGATTCGATGGCGCGCGCGCCCAAGAGTTTCCCGCCGCTCTACCGCGCCATGGTCGCGGCGGGCGAGAGTTCGGGCACGCTGCCCGCGATCCTGGAACGTCTGGCCGCGTTGCTCGAACGCCAGGCGGAGATCAGGGGCAAGCTGATCACCGCGCTCGCCTACCCGACGATCCTCGCGCTGGTCGCGCTGGGCGTCGTCGCCGCGCTCATGATGTTCGTGGTGCCGCAGGTCGTCGAACAGTTCGACACCGTCGGACAGCAATTGCCTCTCCTCACGCGCATCGTCATCTGGGTTTCCGACGTGCTGGTCGGATGGTGGTGGATCATGCTGATCGTCGTGGCCCTACTAGGCGTAGGAGCGTGGCGGGCGCTCAAGGAGCCTTCGATCCGGATGAGCTTCGACAGTTGGCTGCTCCGCCTCCCGCTGCTCGGCCGCCTGATCCGCGACCTGCACGCGGCTCGGCTCGCGCGAACGCTCGGCACGATGGTGGCGAGCCGCCTGCCTCTGCTCGAAGGGCTCGTGCTGACCGCCGGCACCGTCCACAACCGCCGACTGCGCGCGGCATCGGACGAGATCGTCGACGCGATCCGCGGCGGCGGCAGCCTGTCGGCGGCGATGCGCCGCGCGGGAGTCTTTCCGCCGCTGCTGACGTATCTGGCCGCATCGGGGGAAGCAGCGGGGCGACTGGACGAGATGCTGGAACGCGCGGCCGACTATCTCGAACGCGAATTCGATCGCTTCACCGCGACCGCGCTGTCGCTGTTGGAGCCGGCGATCATCGTCTTGATGGGCGGCATCGTGGCGACGATCGTGCTATCGATCCTGCTCCCGATCCTGCAGCTCAATACGTTGGCGGGCGGGTAAAATGAGGACATCCATGCGTACCCAGTTGAAGAAGCGCCGCCGCGAGGCCGGCTTCACGCTCGTCGAGTTGATGGTCGTGATTGTCATCATCGGCCTGCTCGCGACCATCGTCGCGCTCAACGTGCTGCCATCGGGCGACACCGCGCGCATCCAGAAGGCGAAGGCTGATATCGCCCAGATCGAAGGCGGGTTGGAGCTGTACAAGCTGCAGAACGTGACCTTTCCGACCACGTCACAAGGGTTGCAGGCGCTGGTCACGCGGCCGGAAGGCTTGGCCGATCCGTCGCGCTACCAGCGCGGCGGCTATCTGAAGCGCCTGCCCGAGGACCCCTGGGGCCGCCCGTACCTTTACGCTTCGCCCGGGCAGCATGGCGAGGCCGACGTCTGGACGCTGGGCGCGGACGGCAAGGAGGGGGGCGAGGGCACCGATGCCGATATCGGCTCCTGGCAATAAGCGGTCCGAGGGATCTACGCCCCTTAGGCGTTCCGCCGAATACGGCTTCACGCCCGTGAGGCGTTCCGCCGAACACGGCTTCACGCTGGTCGAGCTGATGGTCGTCGTCACGATCATCGGCCTGACCGCGAGCGTGGCCATGTGGTCGCTGCCCGATCCACGCGCGCAGGTGGTGGACGAGGCGACGCGCTTCGCCGCCCGCGCGCGGGCCGCGCATGACCTGGCGATCGTTGGCTCGCGGCCGGTGAGTCTGTGGGTGACGGGCGGCGGCTACGGCTTCGACGTGGGCATCGGTGGGCGGTGGGTGCCGATGGCGGACAAGCCGCTGCGCGTCGAACGGTGGAAGGATGGCACGCGCGCGCGCCTGCCGCAGCCGCAGCTACGGGTGACCTTCGACACGACGGGTCTGGCCGATCGTCCCGCCGACATCCGGCTCGACCGGGACGGGCGTGAAGTGGGCGTGCTGATCGGTGCCGATGGCAGCGTGCGCGTCGATGCGTGAACACGGCCTCGGTTCTCGTAGGCGTTACGCCGAACGCGGCTTCACGCTGATCGAGGTGATGGTCGCGCTGGCGGTGTTCAGCCTGGCGGCGCTCGCCCTCATCCGGTTGCAGGGGGTGACCATCCGGGGGGTATCCACGATCGATGCGACGATGACTGCGCAGATGGTCGCCGACAATGTCGCGATCGAGACGCTGAGCGACGCGCGCGCGCCGGCGGTCGGGCGATCGG
>DASVUT010000558.1:0-2590 GCA_036386955.1 Sphingomonas sp.
GCCGGGCTCAACATCCTGACCGATCCGGTGTGGAGCGACACCGCCGGGCCGTTCGGTTTCGGGCCGAAGCGCGTCGCGAAGCCCGGCATCGCCTTCGATGATCTGCCGCGCATCGACCTGATCGTCGTCAGCCACAATCACTATGATCACATGGACCTGGCGACGCTGAAGCGGCTGTGGGATCGTGATCGGCCGCGCATCGTCACCAGTCTGGGCAACGACGCGATCCTGCGGGCGGCCGGCATCGGCGCGCGGGCGGTGGATTGGGGCGGGCACCTGTACCTGGTCGACGGCAAGCTGACCGACGTGCCGCCGCCGATCGCCTGCGCGCCCGATGACGGGTTCTGCGCCTATCCATCGGTCACGGTGGTGCGCAACCATCATTGGGGCAGCCGCTGGTTCGCCGATCGCAACCGCGCGCTCTGGTCCGCCTTTGTCATCCGCACGCGGGCGGGCGCAATCTTCTTTGCCGGCGATACGGGGCTGGGCGACGGCCAATGGCCGGCGGAGGCGGCGCGGATGGGCCCGATCCGCCTGGCGATCATCCCGATCGGCGCGTTCCGGTTTCAGCCGGGGCAGATGAGCAGCGGCAGCCATATCGGGCCGGTCCAGGCGGTGGAGGTGTTTCGCGGCACTGGCGCGACGACAGGCATCCCCATCCACTGGGGGACGTTCCGGCTCAGCTACGAAGGCTATACCACCCCGCCCCAGCTGCTCGGCGCCGCGACACGGTGCGCGGGGGTCAGCGGGTTCGATCCGGTGCAGATCGGGCGGGCGGTGGAGGTGCGGCCAGTCCAGGGGAGAGCACCCCTGCCCTCCGTCGATACGGATCGCTGTCTCGACACGCCTGCGGTGCGGTCACTGCGCTAGCCTAGTGTTCCCGCGAAGGCGGGAACCCAGACTGTGTTCCCGCCTTCGCGGGAACCCAAGCAGGGCTACCCCACGAACGCCCGCTCGATCACGAACGTCCCCGGGCTCGCATTCGACCCCTCCACGAACCCCTTCGCCTCCAGCAGCGCGGCGAAATCGCGGATCATCTCGGTCGATCCGCACAGCATCACCCGATCCGTCTCCGGGTCGAGCGCGTGCGCGCCGTCCAGCCCGCCGAACAGCGTCCCATCCTCGATCAACACGCCCAGCCGCGCGGTGGTATGGAACGGCTCGCGCGTGACGGTGGGCACGTAATGGAACTGCGCCGCCGCCTCGTCCGCGACCAGCGGGTCCTCGGCCAGCCGCGACTCCATTTCGGCCTGATAGGCCAGGTCGCTGACCCGCCGCACCGAATGCGCGACAATCACCTGATCATAAGCCGAATAGACATCGGGGTCGCGCATCAGGCTGAGGAACGGCGCCAGTCCCGTCCCCGTCGACAGCATGAACAGCCTTTTGCCGCCGAGCAGCGCGTCGAGCACCAAGGTGCCGGTCGGCTTCTTGCCCATATACACCTCGTCGCCCGGCTGGATCAGCTGCAGGCGCGATGTCAGCGGCCCGTCGGCGACCTTGATCGACAGGAACTCCAGCTCTTCGGCATAATGCGGGCTGGCGATCGAATAGGCGCGCATCAGCGGCTTTTTGTCTCCCGGCAGCCCGATCATCACGAACTCTCCAGATCGGAAGCGGAAGCTGGCGGGGCGCTCGACCGCGAACGAGAAGAGATGCTCGTTCCAATGCCGCACCCAGGTGACCTTGCACGAAAGGAAGGCCGGGTTCTCGGGGATCGTCACGGGCGCGCGGAGGTCTGTCATGCGCGAGGGCCTTAATGGCGGCATGGGAAGAGGGTCAACCTGCCCTTCCTTCCGGGTCATGCTGAACTTGTTTCAGCATCCACGCGATGTTCCGCGATGCAACCCTGAGGCTTGGGACAGAGGGCACCCCATGGATGCTGAAACAAGTTCAGCATGACGGGCATGGCAGGGATGACGCGCGCGCGCGCGTTCTCCATATACCCCTCATGGCCATCCAGATCCGCACCAACCTGTCCGAGCCCGACACGGACGAGAATTTCGTCCCCCACCGCCCGGCTCGCCCGCCCAAGATCGAAGGCGGCAAGCGGTTCGACCTCGTGACCGAATACACGCCCTCGGGCGATCAGCCGACCGCCATCGTCGAGCTGACGACCGCCGCGCGCGCGGGCGAGAAGGACCAGGTGCTGCTGGGCGTCACCGGTTCGGGCAAGACCTTCACCATGGCCAAGGTGATCGAGGAGCTGCAACGCCCCGCATTGATCCTGGCGCCGAACAAGATCCTCGCCGCGCAGCTCTATGGCGAGTTCAAGAGCTTCTTTCCCGACAATGCGGTCGAATATTTCGTCAGCTACTACGATTATTATCAGCCCGAGGCCTATGTGCCGCGGTCCGATACGTACATCGAGAAAGAGAGCTCGGTGAACGAAGCGATCGACCGGATGCGCCATTCGGCCACGCGTTCGCTGCTGGAGCGGGACGACGTGATCATCGTCGCCTCCGTGTCCTGCCTCTATGGCATCGGCTCGGTCGAGACCTACTCCGCCATGGTTTTCTCGCTGAAGAAAGGCGAAAGCGTCGATCAGCGTGAGATCGTCCGCAAGCTCGTCGCCCTCCAGTACAAGCGT
>DASVUT010000559.1:0-8562 GCA_036386955.1 Sphingomonas sp.
TTGGAGGCGGACGGGGTCAGGCCGCATTGGCGGTTCAAGTTGGATCACGACGCCCCGATCACATGGGACGATCTGGTGCGCGGGCCGCAGCGGTTCGACCCCGCGACGATGAGCGATCCCGTGATCCGCCGCGCGGACGGATCGTGGCTCTATATGCTTCCGTCGGCGATCGTCGATGTGGAGATGGCGATCAGCCATGTCGTGCGCGGCGAGGACCATGTTTCGAACACCGCGCTCCAGCTGCAGATGTTCGCCGCGATGGAGGCCGCGCCGCCGGCCTTTGCCCATGCGGCGCTGCTGACCGGCGCGGAGGGCAAATTGTCCAAGCGGCTGGGGTCGCTGGGCGTGAATCACTTCCGGGAGGTGGGGATCGAGCCGGTCGCGCTGGTGTCGCTGCTGGCGCGGATCGGGACGAGCGATCCGGTCGAGCCGATGGTGGACCCGGCACCATTGATCGCGGCGCATGACTTTGCGCGATTTGGACGCGCGCCGGCGCGGTTCGACGAGGCCGAGCTGCAGCAGGTCAATGCGCGCATCGTCCACCAGCTCCCCTTCAATGCGGTCGCGGATCGCCTGCCCGCAGGGGTGGACGAAGCGGGCTGGCGCGCGATCCGGCCAAATCTGTCGACGGTGGCCGAAGCGAGCGACTGGTGGCAGGTGGTGGACGGCACGGTCGAGGCGGTCGCCTTGCCCGAGGACCGCGCGTTTCTCACCCAGGCGGCTGAGATCGCGGAGACGACCCCGTGGGGCGATGACCCCTGGCATGCGCTGACCGCCGCGTTGAAGGATGCGACGGGGCGGAAAGGTCGCGCGCTGTTCCTGCCGCTACGCCGGGCGCTGACCGGGCGCGATCACGGGCCCGACATGGCCGCGCTGTTGCCGCTGATCGGCCGGGCCCGTGCGATCGAGCGGCTGCGCGTCCACTGAGCGAGATGGAACTTGTCTTCGCAGTGTTACGTTGTAACATTGCAGACCGCTGGCGTGGTCAGCGAGTCGAGGAGATGGAGGATGTTCGCACAGCAAGCGCCCGTTTCGGGCTATGTTCCAAGCCGATCCGGCCCGGGCAGTTTCGGCATCGCGGTCGGGATCAACGTCGCGCTGATCGGCGCGCTGCTTTATGCCGGTCCTGGAATCGAGTTCACGCCCAAGAAGCCGCCCATCCCGACCTTCGACGTGCCGCTCGAGCCGCCACCGCCCGAGCCGCCCAAGCCGATCGAGCGGGCCATGCCGCGTTCGGAGCCGAGCCCGCCTCAGCCCGTCGACACGACCGAGTCGCTGGTCGAACGTCCGGTGGACGACTTCGTCGTCCCGGTCCTGCCGCCGATGCCGCTAAACCCAGGCCCGCTGGCCGGCGAGGGCATGGGAAGCGGGACCGGCATCGCGGTCGACCCGCCCAAGCCCGCGCCGCCGATCATGGTCCAGCCCGGTGTCGATCCCCGTTACCTGAGCGAGTTCCAGCCCACCTACCCGGCCGAGGAGCGTCGCGCCGGGCGGGACGGGCGCGTGGTGGTGCGCGCGCTGGTCGGGGTCGACGGGCGCGTGAAGCAGCTGGAGCGGGTGACGGCCACCAGCGACGCGTTCTGGCGCACCACGTTGGACCGTGCGCTGCGGCACTGGCGGTTCACGCCGGGCACGCGCGACGGCATCCCGGTCGAGGCATGGCGCACGATGACGCTGACGTTCCGCATGCAGGATTGATTCGTCGCGAGAGGCACGGGGGCTGGCCGATCCGCGCCGGCCCCCCTATCTTCGAGCCATGCGCTACTTCAGCCGTTTCTCGCCGCGCGTGGCCTATCATGACCTGCGCTTCTTCCTCGGGTTGCGCCAGCCGCACGAACTGTGGTTCCTGGTCGCCGCGATGGCGATCACCGGCTTCCTGATCTTCGCGTTCTTCAAGGACAGCTATGTCGAGCGCGAATATCGGCCGCAGATCACCTATGTCCAGCAATGGCCCGCCGACCGCACCGACGCGCAGATCCGCGCGCAACAGGCGATCGACGGCCCGATCAAGCGCGCCGCGCTGGCCGAGCAAAGAGCGGCGGAGGCGAAACGGCGCGCGGAGTTCAAGAAGGTCGACGACGCGCTGACCAAATGGGGCATCTGACGCACGACAGGTGGATGGGTTCGGCGCTTGCTTTGGGAGAGAGGGGGCGCGGGCGAACCGGGCCCAATCCCAATGTCGGATGCGTGATCGTCGCGGGCGGCCGGGTGGTCGGGCGCGGCTGGACGCAAGCCGGTGGACGGCCGCATGCCGAGGCGATGGCGCTGGCGCAAGCTAGGGTCGCAGCGCGAGGCGCCACCCTCTACACCTCGTTGGAGCCCTGCGCGCACCTGTCCACGCGGGGGCCGGCCTGCACCGACCTGATCATCGCGAGCGGCGTGACGCGAGTCGTGGCAGCGATGGAGGATCCCGATGCGCGGACCGCCGGTCGCGGCTTTGCGCGGCTGATCGAAGCGGGCGTGAACGTCGAGCGCGACGTTCGCACCGACGATGCGCGGCGGTCGATGGCGGGGTTCCTGACGCGGCAGGCGCACGGCCGACCCTTTGTCACTCTGAAGCTCGCTACCTCGCTCGACGGCTGCATCGCCACGGCGGCGGGCGAATCGCGCTGGATCACCGGGCCGATCGCGCGGGCGCACGCGCATCTGGAGCGGAGCCGGCATGAAGCGATCCTGGTCGGGCGCGGGACATGGGATGCCGATGCGCCCGCGCTCGACGTGCGGCTGCCGGGGCTGGGAGACCGGGCCCCACGGCGGATCATTCTATCCTCTTGCGTCACCCCGGCCTTGAGCCGGGGTCCCGCTTCTTCCCCGCCGGTCGAACAGGCAAGCGGGACCCCGGGTCAAGCCCGGGGTGACGACGATTGTGCATGGATCACCTCCCCCGCCGCGATCGCCACGCTCCCGGCCAATCACCTGCTGGTCGAAGGCGGCGCGGTGACGGCGGCCGCGTTCCTGCGCGCCGATCTGGTCGACCGGCTGCTGCTGTACCGCGCGCCGATCCTGCTGGGTGGCGGGCCGACCCTGGGGGCGTTCGGACTCGTTTCGCTGGCGCAGGCGCATGGCCGGTGGCGAATGACCGACGCCCGCGCGCTTGGCAGCGACCGGTTGGAGGTCTACGAGCGCGGCTGATGTTTACCGGGATCGTCTCCGATATCGGCCGGATCGCACGCGTCGAGGCGCGCGGCGACACGCGTGTCGTGATCGAAACCGCCTATGACACCGCCACCGTCGACCTGGGCGCGTCGATCGCGTGTTCGGGCGTGTGCCTGACCGTGGTCGACAAGGGCCGGACCGATAGCGGCGCGGGCTGGTTCGCGGTCGACGTGTCGGGCGAAACGCTGTCGCGCACGCCGGCGGACCAGTGGGCGGCAGGCCGCCGGCTGAACCTGGAGCGCGCGATGAAGCTGGGCGACGAGCTGGGGGGGCATATCGTCACCGGCCATGTCGACGGCGTCGCCACCGTGACCGAGGTCGTGGCCGACGGCGATTCCCGCCGGATCGTCTTTCGCGTCGACCCCGAGGTCGCGCCGTTCCTGGCACCCAAGGGATCGGTGACGGTCGACGGCGTGTCGCTGACCGTCAACGCCGTCCGCGACGCGGACGACGCGACGGACTTTTCGGTCAACGTCATCCCGCATACGCAGGCCGCGACGACGCTGGGCACACTCGAGGCCGGCCAGGCGGTGAATATCGAGATCGACGTGCTTGCCCGCTACCTTCGACGCATGGAGCATTATCGTGGCCACCCAGTCCGCTGACCTGTCCCGGCTCAAGGTCGCGCGGTTGAGCCACGCGTTCCTGTCGAGCCCCGAAGAGATCATCGACGAAGCGCGCAACGGGCGCATGTTCATCCTGGTCGATGACGAGGATCGCGAGAATGAGGGCGACCTGGTCATCCCCGCGCAGATGGCTACTCCTGAAAAGATCAACTTCATGGCCCGGCACGGGCGCGGGCTGATCTGCCTCGCCATGACCAAGGCGCGCACCGACGAGCTTGGGCTGCCGCTGATGAGCCGCAACAACGGCACCCGGCACGAGACCGCGTTCACCGTGTCGATCGAGGCACGCGACGGGGTGACGACGGGCATTTCCGCCGCCGACCGCGCGCGCACCATCGCCACCGCGATCGACGCGACCAAGGGCGCGGCCGAGATCGTGACGCCGGGCCATGTGTTTCCCCTGGTCGCGCGCGACGGCGGGGTGCTGGTGCGCGCGGGGCATACCGAGGCGGCCGTCGACGTGTCGCGGCTGGCCGGGCTCAATCCGGCAGGCGTGATCTGCGAGATCATGAACGAAGACGGCACCATGGCGCGGATGGACGATCTGGTGTCCTTCGCGCAGCATCACGCGCTCAAGATCGGCACGATCCGCGATTTGATCGCCTATCGCCGCCGCTACGACCATCTGGTCGAGCTGATGAGCGAGGCGAAGTTCGAATCGCGCTGGGGCGGTGACTGGACCGCGCGGGCGTATCGTAACAAGGCCACGGGCACCGAACAGGTCGCGCTGGTCAAGGGCCGGATCGACGCGAGCAAGCCGGTGCTGGTGCGCATGCACGCGCTGTCGCCCTTTGCCGACGTGTTCGGGGAGGCGGGCGCGCGCGGCGAGCTGCTGGCGCGATCGATGGAGATGATCGCAGCGGAAGGATCGGGCGTCGTCGTCGTCATCAACCGCCCGCGCCAGGACGGCTTCACCACCGCCGTCCGCCTGAAAGCGGGCGAGCAGGTCGAGGTCGATATGGAGGCGCTGCGCGATTACGGCGTCGGCGCGATGATCCTAGCCGAACTGGGCGTCCACGACATGATCCTGCTGACCAACACGCACCATACTCTGGTGGGGCTGGACGGGTATGGGCTGAGCATCGTGGGCGAGCGGCGGATCGGGGAGGGTTGATGGCCCATATCCTCATCGTGGAAGCGCGCTTCTACGACCATCTGAACGACATGCTGCTCGCGGGCGCGCGGGCAGCAATCGAGGCCGCCGGGCACACCCACGAGACGGTGACAGTGCCCGGCGCGCTCGAAGTACCGGGCGCGATCGCGCTGGCGGCCGAACGCTATGACGCGTTCGTGGCGCTGGGCGTGGTGATCCGCGGCGAAACCTATCATTTCGAGATCGTCGCGGGCGAAAGCGCGCGCGGGATCATGGCGCTGACCATGGATGGGCTGGCGATCGGCAACGGCATCCTGACCACCGAGAACGAAGCCCAGGCGATCGTGCGCGCGGACCCGCGCCAAGGGAACAAGGGCGGCGGCGCGGCGGAGGCGGCGCTGGCGATGCTGGCGCTTAGGCGAAAATGGGGGTGAATGCTGTTGAGCGAATCGGTACCGGCACCTGAGTTCATTCCGTAAAGCGCCATCGTGAGCTATTGCTTGAGCAGCGGTTCCAGTCCGGACCACGCCGCGGCAACGGCGCGGCGGCCAGCGTCGATCCCCGCTCGAATACGGGCGGGCTCGAACTCGAGCGTTTCGGCGATCTCGCTCTCGGGCGCGATGATGCGGATCGGGGCAAAGCGGTACTTCACGAGTTCGGCATCCAGCGGCGCCAGGACTCGTCGGCGCAGATCGGCTGGGACGCCCGCGATCGTCAGCGCGGCCTCCTGGCGCTCGCGTGCCGCAAGCAGATCGTTGATGAGCGCCGCATTGCTCGTGTCGTTGGCGACCACTTCGGACTGTAGCAGCGACACCGAACGCAGCGCCACCGAGACCAGATCGCCATAGCGCCGCGACGGCGTGGCCGTGGGTACCGCCGGCGAGGCGAGCACAACCAGGACGGCGCGCGGTCTCTGCTCCAGCGCGGCATCGAGGGGCGTGACGTTGCGCACGCCGCCGTCGACCCATTGCTCCTCCGTTCCATCGGTCGCGCGGGTCACGAGTGGCCGGAAGAACACCGGCATCGCAGAGCTCGCATAGACCCAGTCCGCGATCCCGGGCGTGTTCTCGGCCACGCTTCGAAAGCGTCCGGAGGTGAGGCTGACGACGCCCAGGAGCAAGCGCTTGCCGGTCGCCCGCAAGCGTGCCTCGTCGGCGAACGCCCTGATGCGGGCGCGGATGGGACTTGCATCGTAGAGGGAGTCGTTCCCCAACAGACCGCCTACGATCCCGCCACGATTTCGGTAGACGTCACGGTTCCCGCGCAATGCCAGCCAAGCCGAGACGAGGCCCGGCACGTCATCCTGCGCGCCGCCCAGTGCCTGGATGGCACCCGTGGATACGCCCGCGAACACATCGACCTGGACGCCGCGGCGCACGATCAGCTCATCGAGGACGCCGACCTGGAACGCGCCCTTGGCGCCACCCCCACTTAAGACGATCGCGAGCCCGCCCGACATCATCGTTCCTCATGTGCTTGCGCGAGGATCCATAACACAAAAGCGATGCGCACCGTGGACGATCATGATCGCTGGTCGATGAAGGCGTCGAGCAGCGCGCGGTCGGAAGCGTCGGGACGCCAGCACCCCGCGAGCATTCCACCTCGCCCAAAGAGGGCGTCGATCATCCCTGCCCTCCCCGCCGTCCGCCACAGGTCGCGCAGCATCCCCGCGAGAGGATCGTCAACCAAGCGATCGTCACCGCGCAGGTGGACGATCCACGCCGCGAGTGCCTCCAGCGTGGCGGGGCAGCGACGTCCGCACGCGCCGTTGATCGCGAGCGGTTCGAGCCAGCGCTGCGGGATCTTCTGCGACCCGTCCGCCGCGATCTGCGCGAGGCGGTGCTGGAGCGCGGGGTTGGCGAAACGCGCAACGAGCCGATCGGCATAACGCGCAAGGTCCTGACCCGGCGCGGGGTCGAGGCTTGCCGCGGCCTCGCCGAGAAGCGCTTCGACCTTGGGGCGCAGCGCAGGGTCGGCCACCGCCTGATGAACATAGTCGTGGCCGGCCTCCAGCCCAAGATAGGCCAAAGCCGAGTGCGCGCCGTTCAGCATCCGCAGCTTCGCATGCTCATAGGGCCGAACGTCAGCCACCAGGCGCGCGCCGCCCCCTTCCCACCTTGGCCGCGGGCCGGCGAAGCGGTTTTCGATCACCCATTCGCGAAAGGGCTCGGTCGCCACGGCGGCTTCGTCGCGCATGGCGAGCGTGTCCGCCACCGCGTCCACGCCGGCGGCGGTCATCGCCGGAACAATGCGGTCGACCATCGTGTTGGGACAGGCGCATTCGCTGGCGAACCAGTTCGAAGTCGCGGGCTCGACATGATCGAGATAGGTGGCGAGCAGCGTGCCCAGCGTGCTGCCGTTATCGGTGAGATTGTCGCACGAGAGGATCGTCACGCCCGGCAGCTTCGCCGCCCGACGGCGCGCCAATGCGCGGGCGAGATGGTGGAAGATCGTGCCGCCAGTAGCGGCAAGGCCGGCAAGGTCGAGCGCGCCGTCGGGCCGCCGGTGGTAACCCTTCTCGGTCACGGTGATCGTGACGAGCTTCGTATCGGGCGACGCCAGCGCCTGCGTCACCAGCTCGGGCGCTTCCGGTGCGACGAGCACCTCGCGAAGCGCGCCGATCAACCTCGTCCGGTCGCCGTCCGCGCCACGTTCGGTGAGGGTGTAAAGCGCGTCTTGAGGCGCAAGCGCATCCCGCATCGACGAAGAGCGTAACGACACGCCCGTGATCGCCCAATCGCGGTCGCCGGCGCGCATCGCGTCGTCGGTATAGGCCGCCTGATGCGCGCGGTGGAATGCGCCCACGCCCAGGTGAACGATGCCCCGCCGCTGCGCGCGCCAGTCATAGTCCGGCCGGCCCACCGAGGCCGGCAGGCGATCGGCGGTGACCTGCGACAGTCTCATATCTTATAGGCGCGGCGAACAAGGCCGCTGGTCAGCTCGTGCGCAAGCTCGGCCGCTTCCCAATCCTCCAGCCGATGCTCGGCGACCAGCCGCGCGAGAAAGGCGCAGTCGACGCGGCGTGCGACGTCGTGGCGCGCGGGGATCGACAGAAACGCGCGCGTGTCGTCGTTGAAGCCGACCGTGTTGTAGAAGCCGGCGGTCTCCGTGGTCATTTCGCGGAAGCGCCGCATGCCCTCGGGGCTGTCGTGGAACCACCAGGCGGGGCCGAGCTTGAGGCACGGATAATGCCCGGCGAGCGGCGCGAGCTCGCGCGCATAAGCGCTTTCGTCGAGCGTGAAGAGGATGATCGTCAGATCGCGCTCGTGGCCGACGACGTCGAGCATCGGTTTGAGCGCATGCACATAGTCGGTGCGTGTCGGAACGTCCGCGCCCTTGTCGCGGCCATGGCTGGCGAACAACCGCGCATCGTGATTGCGCGACGCGCCGGGATGGAGTTGCATCACCATCCCGTCCTCGACCGACATCCGCGCCATTTCGGTCAGCATCTGGGCGCGGAACAGCTCGGCATCGGCGGGCGTCCAGCCCTGGCCCGTGACGCGGTGGAACAGCGATTCCGCTTCGAAGGCCGACAGATTGGCGGTGGCGGCGGTGAGGTGGCCGTGGTCGGTCGCGGTGGCGCCCGCCGCGCGGAAATCGGCGCGGCGTTTGCGATGCGCGGCAAGGTAGCCGCGCCAGTTCCACACGTCCTCGCCGGTCAATTCGGCGAAGCGCGCCATCGCCGAC
>DASVUT010000560.1:0-3635 GCA_036386955.1 Sphingomonas sp.
GCGCGCGGTCCCCCTCCCCGTGCCGGGGAGGATTGAAGAAGAAGCTATTCTCGTTGCGACCTCACCGCACCGCCGCCAGCGCCGCCACGAAGATCGGCACCGTTTCATCGGTCAGCCCGGCGACGTTGATGCGGCCAGAAGTCGGCAGGTAGATCGCGTGCTCGGCGCGCAGGCGCAGCGCCTGATCGGGGGTGATCGGCAGGACCGAAAACATGCCCTGCTGATGCTTCAGTGATGCAAGCGCCGGGTCGGCGGCGGCGAGCAAAGTGCGGACATGGACGAGGCGCGCGCGCATGCTGTCGAGTTCGTGCAGCCAGTCCGCCGCGAGCGCCGCGTCCTCCAGGATCGTGCGCACGACGGCGGCGCCGTGATCGGGGGGCATCGACCAGTTGGCACGAGCGAGCGACAAGAGGTTCGATTGCACGATGTCCGCGCGCGCCGCGTCGCGCGTGACCGCGAACAGCGCGCCGGTGCGTTCGCGGTAGAGGCCGAAATTCTTGTCGCACGAATAGGCGATCAGCGCTTCTTCGCAAGCATCGAGCACGGTCGTCACGCCGATCCGATCAGCCTCCAGCCCGCCCGATCCCAGCCCCTGATAGGCGAGATCGATGAGCGGCAACACGCCGCGCGCCTGCATCAGCGCCGCGACCGTGCGCCATTGTTCGGCGTCCAGATCGATGCCGGTGGGATTGTGGCAACAGCCGTGGAGCAGCGCCACGTCGCCGCGTTCCGCGGTGCCGAGGGCGTCCAGCAATGCCTCGAACGTCAGCCGCTGTTCGGCAATATCGGCATGTGCGTAATCGACCACCGCCAGCCGCGCGGCGTGCAGGATGGGGCGGTGGTTGGGCCAGCTCGGGCTGCCCATGAACACGCGCGCACCCGGCCGCGCCGTCGCGATCAGCTCCGCCGCCAGCCGCAACGCGCCGGTACCGCCCGGCGTTTGCAGCCCGCCGATGCGTCCGCCCGGCCTGTAATCGCCCAGCAGGATCGGGGTCAGCAGCTCGAAGAAGCCGACATCGCCCTCCGGCCCCAGATAGCCCTTGCTGCCCTGCGTCGCCGTCAGGATATGCTCGGCGGCCTTGACCGCGCGGAACACGGGCGTGCGATCCCGCGCGTCGCGATAGACGCCGACGCCGACGTCGATCTTGCCGGGCCGCGTGTCGCGCCCGAACGCACCGATCAGCGCGAGCAGCGAGTCGGCCGGCTTGCCCCGCAGCCCGTCGAACAGACCGGGCGCGGCAGCGGCAGCCGTCATTCCTGCGTCATTCACGGCCATCCGTCCCGGCTCCCTGTCGCGGCCCCATCCATCGGCGCGCGCCTTCCTAACCACGCCGCGCGCCATCGGTCGAGTGCGGCGACGACGCCGCGCCTGTCCCGTAACAGCGCAGATGCGCGTTCGCGGCGTCAGCGGCAGCCCAGGGTCAGGATTCCAGACCACCAACCAGCGCGAATGGCCCATAAGGCAGGATCGGGGTGTCCGCCCATTGGCCGATCAGCCGGCGGTAAGCCTCTCCGACCGGACGGATCTTGCGGTCGAGGTCGAACAGCCCCAGCGGATTCACGCGATCGTTCTTTTCGCGCAACGCCACGTCCCAGTCGATCTGATCGGTCAGCGAATACCAGGTCATGCCGCAGATCGGCACGCCCATGCGCCGCAGCAGCTGGATATTCGCCCAGGTCTTCCACAGCCAGCGTTCGGCCTCGCCATGCCCGGCGTCGTTCAGGTTCGTCTCGGTGTGCATGATCGGGAGTCGGTATCGCTCGTGATAAGCGAGTGCCACGGGGGCATAGCCGAACACCTCGCCCGACCCGCGCCGGATTTCGGGAGCGACCAGCAGATGCTCGTTGGTCGCATAATAATCATGGCCCAGGATGAAATGCTCGACCAGATCGACCGATCGCAGGCGCGCATATTCGGCCTCCGTCATCCCATTGTCGCGCAGATAGACGTACATCCCCGCCGAGATGCGGTGGCCGCAGATCAGGTCGAGCGTCAGGAAACGACGTTCGTTGAACATCTCGGCTTCACCGACCAGGTCGGGATGGTTGGCATGGGTATACTCGGACGATTCGGCATGGATGAACAGTGCGTCCGGGCGCACCTTCAGGATCGCGAGCATTGCCTCCATGCTTGCGAGCGTGACGTTCTTGAGCGCGCCGACAAACCCTTCATGCGTCGCCAGCCGTTCGTTCCACCACCCGTAATAGCCCGAGAATTCGGCCGTGATGTACATCTCGTTGACCGGGGTGAAGAGCCGGATCCAGGGATAACGCTCGGCAAAGGCGCGGGCATATTCGGCGAAATAGCGCGGCCAATCGGTGTTCTGGAAAGTGCCCAGCCAATCGGGCAGGCCGAAATGGCACAGGTCGATGATCGGCGTGATGCCCATGTCGCGCATCGCCGGGAGCACCTCGTCGGCGAACGACCAGTCATACTGGCCCGGGCCCACATGCATCCGGTAATAAGGCGGGCCATAGCGGAGATGCCGGCAGCCAAGCGAGATCGTCCGCTCGAAATCCTCGCGCCAGCGGTCGTAATGCCCGCATTCGGCCATCTGGTCGCGGCGCATGGGGCCCTCCGGCCCCGCGATCACCGGATAGCTGCACTCGATGCCGCTGGCGAAGACGAAGCGCGACTTGGACGGATGCGACACCGCGCGCGGATTGTAGAACAAGGCCGCTTTCGACTGTGAAAACATAAAGCTCCCGCTCGTTCACCCGGCGCCGCTCGCCACCCGGATGCGCCTGTGCGCCGGGTGGAATGCCCGAAAGCCCGACCGGGTGCCACCGCCCAGCAACCGTTTGTCACGGGAGGCCCGATTGCGAGAACCGCGACAACGCCTGCTCCGCGACGATCTCACCCCATTCCTGCACGAAGTGACCAGCGTCCTTCAGGACCATCGGTTCGGGGCAGCCCGCGATATCGGCACGCAAGACTTCCATTGATGCGGGTGTGAGGACTTTGTCCTGGCACCCGATCGCCATGAACGACATGCCACGCCATTGCTCGCACCACCAGACACGCGCTGCTCGGGACGTTGCCGCCCCCGGCGCATCGGGCGTTGCGGGTACGAGATCCGGGAAGCGCCTGATGCCCGCCTTGTAGCTGATGTCCGGAAACGGGGCCGCGTACGCCGCGGCTTCTGCGGGACCGAGGATCGGGCTCGCTTTGTGCATCAGCGCGGCGACGTCCAGGTCGGGTTGCGAACGGTTCAACGCCCGCCACGCCTCGAACCCCGGTCCCAGCGGGCGGTCGCCCGTCGCCAGCGCGGTATTCATCACGATCAGCCGGTCGAAGCGATCCGGTCGCTCCATCGGCAGCGTCAGCCCGAGCAGCCCGCCCCAATCCTGGCACACCAGCGTGATGCGGCTGAGGTCCAGCGTGTCGATCAGACGGAGCAGCGATGCGCGGTGGAAGTCGAAGCTGTACGCATCCTCGTCGATCGGCTTGTCCGACCGGCCGAAGCCGTAGAGGTCGGGTGCCACCACCCGTCCGACCTGCGCGAAGATCGGGATCATCCGCCGGTACAGATATGACCAACTCGGCTGCCCATGGAGGCAGAGAAAGGTGGGGCCAGCATCCCCGCTTTCGCCCTCGTCCAGATAGTGCATCCTGAGGCCATTCGCGTCGTCGG
>DASVUT010000561.1:0-3112 GCA_036386955.1 Sphingomonas sp.
ATGACGTCGTCGATGAGCTGGTCGATGGTCATGTTTCGTCCTCCTGCTTTGGGCGCGTTCACGAACCACAAGGGTTCGTTGTAGGACAGCGGTTTGTTGCAGGAAGAAGGTTGATGTTCGCGCGGAGACGCGGAGACGCGGAGGAGAAGGGAGAAGAAATTTACCCGTTCGCGTACGCTTCGGCGCGAAGCGCCAGCCTCATGTTCTATGTCATGAACAGCCTGCGGCGCTTTCGCGGGTGCGGGTAGCGGCGTAGCCTCCTCGCCTTCTTCTCCGCGTCTCCGCGTCTCCGCGTCTCCGCGTGACAACTCTCCTTCCCCTGCCTTCGAGTGCGCTCAGGACAGGCTTACCGTCTGTACGCCCAAGAGAAGCGGGACCCCGGGTCGAGCCGGGAGTGACGGAGATGGAGTGTCGCGTTCAGCCCCGGTGACCGTCGTGGGTTGATGGAGGTGAGCCAAGTGCGGCATCGGGCGTTATGCGGTCGCTCGATCGCTCGAACACTGATGATCCGGAGATGCCATTGTCCTCTTTGCCCGATCGGCTTGCGCCGGGTTCTCCTTATCCGCTGGGTGCGACGTTCGATGGGCTGGGGGTCAATTTCGCGGTCTATTCGGCACATGCCGAGGCGATCGAGTTGTGCGTGTTCGATCCCGGCGGGCGGCGCGAGTTGCGGCGCTATCCGTTGCCCGAATGGACCGACGAGGTGTGGCACGGGTATCTGCCCGATGCCGAGCCGGGGTTGCTGTACGGGTACCGCGCGCATGGGCGCTATGCGCCGGAGGAAGGGCACCGGTTCAATCCCAACAAGTTGCTGCTCGATCCCTATGCGCGCAAGCTGGCGGGGCAGATCCGGTGGACCGACGCGCTGCACGGATACCGGGTGGGCAGCCGGCGCGGCGACCTGAGCTTCGACAAGCGCGATTCGGCACCGGCCATGCCAAAAGCCGTCGTGGTGGACGACCATTGGGATTGGTCGCGCGACACGCGGCCGAACACGCCCTGGTCCCAGACGGTGATCTATGAAGCGCACGTCAAGGGGCTGACCAAGCTGATGGAGCTGGTGCCCCCGCGCGAACGCGGCACCTATGCGGCCCTGGGCCATCCGGCGGTGATCGCGCATCTGCAGCGGCTGGGCGTCACCGCGCTCGAGCTGCTGCCGATCCATGCGTTCACGCAGGACCGGTTCCTGGTCGAAAAGGGCCTGCGCAATTATTGGGGCTATAACAGCCTGGCGTTCTTCGCGCCCGAGCCGTCCTACATGGCGGGCGACCATCAGGACGAATTGCGCCGCGCGGTCCACCGGCTGCACAAGGCGGGGATCGAGGTGATCCTGGACGTGGTGTACAACCATACGTGCGAAGGATCGGAACGCGGGCCGACGCTGTCGTGGCGCGGGCTGGACAATGCCAGTTACTATCGGCTGGAGGCGGGTTCGGCGCGGTTTGCGGTCAACGACACCGGCACCGGCAACACGCTGAACATGAGCAACGCGCGCGTCATTCAGATGGTGGCGGATTCGCTGCGGTATTGGGCGACGAGCTTTGGCGTCGACGGGTTCCGGTTCGACCTGGGGCTGACGCTGGGGCGCGAGGCGACCGGGTTCGATCCCGGCGCGGCGTTTTTCGACGTGGTGCGGCAGGACCCCGTTCTGGGCCGGCTGAAGCTGATAGCCGAGCCTTGGGACATCGGGCCCGGCGGCTATGCGCTGGGGCAGTTCCCGCCTGGCTTTGCCGAATGGAACGACCGGTACCGCGACACGGTGCGCCAGTTCTGGCGTGGCGAGCCGGGGCAGCGGCAGGGTCTGGCGGCGCGGCTGGCAGGATCGGGCGATCTGTTCGACCGGCGGGCGCGGCGGCCCTGGGCGAGCGTCAACCTGGTCGCGGCGCACGACGGATACACGCTGGCGGACACGACCGCGTACGAACAGCGGCACAACGAGGCCAATGGCGAGGACAATCGCGACGGCCATTCGAACAATCATTCGCGCAACTGGGGCATCGAAGGGCCGACCAGCGACCCGGCGATCAACGCGGTGCGCGGAACGGTGGTGCGATCGATGCTCGTCACTTTGCTGTCGTCGCTGGGCACGCCGATGCTGGTGGCGGGCGACGAGTTCGGGCGGACGCAGGGCGGGAACAACAACGCCTATAATCAGGACAATGCGACCAGTTGGCTCGACTGGACGCTGGCGGCCGAGGATGCCGGTGCGGCGCTGATCGACTTCACCGCGCGACTGACGGCGCTGCGCCGACGGTACCCGGAGCTTCGTGCGTCGGCCTATTTCCACGGACCCGACGAGAAGGACGACGGGCTGACCGGCATCGAATGGTGGGACGAGCGCGGTGAGCAATTGAGCCCGGAGGATTGGCACAATCCGAACGGTCGTGCGCTGTTGATGCGCCGGGTCGGGCGCGGCGAGGACGGGATGGAGGCGGTGTCGCTGGTGATGAATGCGAGCGATGCGCCCCTCATCTTTCACCTGCCGCCGGGCGATGGGACGCGCGTGGTGGCGATCGACAGCGCGCATCCCGAACAAGGCGAGATCGCGATCGGCGACACGTATGAACTGGCGGCGCATGCCGCGGCGCTGATCGTGGGGACGCCAGCGTGAGCTGGGGGCCGCGCTTCGTCGCGGGCGGGGTGCGGTTCGCGCTCTGGGCCCCCGATGCTTTCGCGGTGGCGGTCGAGATCGACGGCGGCGACGGCGGCGCGATGACGGCTGAGGGGGATGGCTGGTTCGCGGTCGTGCTGCCGGTGGGTGCGGGTGCGCGGTACCGGTTCCGGATCGACGACGGTCCGGTGGTGCCCGATCCGGCGTCGCGGCGGCAGGACGGCGGCGTGCATGGATGGAGCGTCGTGGTCGATCCCGCGCATGACTGGCGCGCGCGCGACTGGACCGGGCGGCCGTGGCACGAGACGGTGCTGATCGAGCTGCACGTCGGGGTGCTGGGCGGGTTCGCGGGCGTGGCCGAGCGGCTGCCGGAGCTGGCGGCGGCGGGGATCACCGCGATCGAGCTGATGCCGGTGGGCGCGTTCTCGGGCAACCGCGGCTGGGGCTATGACGGGGTGCTGCCTTATGCGGTGCATGAGGCGTATGGGACACCGGAGAGCT
>DASVUT010000562.1:0-7057 GCA_036386955.1 Sphingomonas sp.
GAGAATGTCGAGCCCGCCCAGCCCGCGCGCCGCTTTGCCCGCAAGCCCCGTCGTGAAGCTCTGATCGGTCAGGTCGCCGGGCAGGAGCACCAGCCTGCGCCCCTCGGCGCGCAGCAGCCGGGCCAGATCCTGAGCGTCCGGCTCCTCGGTCGGATAATAATTGATCGCCACGTCCGCGCCTTCGCGCGCGAAGGCGATCGCGGCGGCGCGGCCGATACCGGAATCGCCTCCGGTGATCAGCGCCTTTCTGCCTTGCAGTCGCCCCGTGCCGCGATAGCTCGTCTCGCCGCTGTCGGGGACTGGTTTCATGTCGCGCTGCAGCCCGGGCCATTTCTGCTTCTGCTCAGGCAATGGCTGGGCGGTGTAGCGCGTCTGCGGATCAATAGGTGCCGCAGCGACTTGCCCCAAGGCAGGGCTTGCGGCGGCGGCCACACCCGTGATGGCCGCTCCTTTCAAAAGGTCGCGGCGGCTAGACGTGTCGGACATGCTGATTCCCTTCAACTTTTCAGATGAATAGCGCTTAGCCGGGTGATTGGTTCAGCCGCTTGGCAAGCAGGCAACCGATGCTCTAACCCATGTGATCATGATCGCGCCGCCCGACACAGCCGAAGCCGCCGCCGCCGAGCTCGAGACGTTGGCCGCCGCGATCTCGCGCGCGAATCACCTCTACCATACGGAGGACGCGCCCGAACTGTCCGATGCGCAGTATGACGCGCTCGTGCGCCGCAATGCTGCAATCGAGGCGGCGTACCCGGCCCTGGTGCGCGCCGATTCGCCGTCGCGTCAGGTCGGTGCCGCCCCCGCCGCGCATCTGGCCAAGGTTGCGCATGCCCGGCCGATGACCAGCCTGGACAATGCGTTCGCCGACAGTGACGTGGCCGATTTCATCCAGCGCGTACGCCGCTTTCTGAAGCTGGAGGACGACACGCCGGTCGAACTAACCGCGGAGCCCAAGATCGACGGGCTGTCCTGTTCGTTGCGCTACGAGGACCGACGGCTGGTCCAGGCGCTGACCCGGGGTGACGGGCAGGTCGGGGAGGACGTGACCGCTAATGTGCTGACGATCGCCGACGTGCCGCAGTCACTCCCCGCCGGCGCACCCGCCATGTTCGAGGTGCGGGGCGAGGTCTATATGGCCAAGACCGATTTCGCCGCGCTCAACGCCCGGTTGCTGGCGGAGGCCGAGGGCACGGGCAAGGAGGCGCGCCAGTTCGCCAACCCGCGCAACGCCGCCGCCGGATCACTGCGCCAGAAGGACGCCGCCGTCACTGCCAGCCGCCCCTTGCGCTTCCTGGCGCATGGCTGGGGCGAGGCGAGCGCGGTGCCGGGGGAGACCCAAGCAGAGGTCGTCGATGCGTTGCGCGGCTGGTGCTTTCCCGTCGCGCAAGGGTTCGCGCTTGTCCCCGACATCGCCGGCGCGCTCCAGGTGTTCCGCGCGATCGAGGCGGCGCGCGCCGACCTGCCCTTCGATATCGACGGCGTCGTCTATAAGCTCGACCGGCTCGACTGGCAGGCGCGGCTCGGCATTGTCGGGCGCGCGCCGCGCTGGGCGATCGCGCACAAATTCCCGGCCGAGCGCGCGCAGACGACGCTGGAGCGGATCGACATCCAGGTCGGGCGCACGGGCAAGCTGACGCCCGTCGCGCGGTTGGCGCCGGTC
Source organism: Sphingomonas sp. (assembly GCA_036386955.1). Lineage (GTDB taxonomy): Bacteria > Pseudomonadota > Alphaproteobacteria > Sphingomonadales > Sphingomonadaceae > Sphingomonas. Next base: position 1,661 of record DASVUT010000562.1, read on the forward strand.
ACCGTCGGCGGCGTGGTCGTCACCAACGCGACGCTCCACAACGCGCACGAGATCGCGCGGTTGGGCGTGCGCCCCGGCGACCGCGTCGTGCTCCAGCGCGCCGGCGACGTCATCCCGCAGATCGTCGAGAACCTGACCCCCGACGCCCCGCGCGATCCGTGGCACTTTCCCGATCGCTGCCCGCGCTGCGACAGCGAGGCGGTGGCGGCGGCGGGCGAGGTCGACATCCGGTGCACCGGCGGGCTGATCTGTCCGGCGCAGCGGCTGGAGCGGTTGAAGCATTTCGTCGGGCGCGCCGCGCTCGACATCGACGGCATGGGCGAAAAGACGCTGGCCGAGTTCGTCGAGCTGGGGTGGCTAACCGAGCCCGCCGACATCTTCCGCCTCCACCGCCACCGCGAGGAGCTGACGGCGCGCGAAGGCTGGCAGGCGCGATCGGTCGACGCGCTGCTGGCGGCGATCGAGCAGCGGCGCCGGCCCGACGCGGCGCGGCTGTTGTTCGGCCTGGGCATCCGCCATGTTGGACAGGTGACCGCGCGCGACCTGCTGCGCCTGTTCGGCACGCTGCCCGATCTGCGCGCGGCGGCGGAAGCCGCGCATGCGGGCGATGCTGAGGCGCAAGGGCGCTTCGCGCTGGTGGAGGGCGTCGGGCCGGTGGTAGTCGCCGCGCTGGGGGCTTTCTTCCACGAACCGCATAACCGCACCGCGTGGGACGATCTGCTCGCCGAAGTGGAGCCGCCGCGCTTCGTCGTGGAAACGCGCGAGTCGCCGGTTTCGGGCAAGACGGTGGTGTTCACCGGCACGCTGGAGACGATGAGCCGGAACGAGGCCAAGGCGCAGGCCGAGGCGCTGGGCGCGCATGTCGCGGGATCGGTGTCGGCCAAGACCGACCTGGTGGTCGCGGGGCCGGGCGCGGGATCGAAGGCGAAAAAGGCGGCGGAACTGGGCATCGCGGTCGTGGATGAGGCCGGCTGGGCGGCGATCGTCACCGGCGGATGACCGCGCGATGCGTTGCGTTTTTGCAACGCAACATCATGCATTGTGACAATCCCCGAATACGACTCGCGCGAGTCATGGAACCGAAATAATAGCGGCGCAGGGGCTCGGCTCGACGGCGTGGACGCCGGGTTGATGAGCGGGAACGCTCCAAGGGGACATTCAGATGCGTAATCACCTTCTTCTGGGCGCGGCAGCGATTGCGCTGATCGCGCCGATGACCGCGACCGCACAGGAGACGACGACCGCGATTCGCGGCTCGGTTCGGTCCGGCGGCGCACCGGTGGCTGGTGCCCAGGTCACGATCATCAACGTCCCTTCGGGCACGCGTTCGACCAGCACCACCGACGAAAGCGGCAACTTCAACGCCAGCGGCCTGCGCGTCGGCGGCCCGTTCACCGTAGAAGTCACGTCGGCGCAGGGGTCGACCACGGTCACGGACATCTTCACCGTCGTCGGTCAGACCTTCGACCTTCCCATCGACCTCGCCGAAGCCGGCTCGCCCGGCGGCGACATCGTCGTTACCGCGTCGTCGATCGCCGGTGCCGGTGTGACGTCGGACGGCCCGCAGACGGTGCTCGGCGCACGGGATATCCGCAAGGTCGCCTCGGTCAACCGGGATGTCCGCGACGTCGCGCGCCGCGATCCTTTCGCCACGCTCGACCTGAGCAACAGCCGCGCCGTCAGCTTTGCGGGTACCAACCCCCGCTTCAATCGCTTCTCGGTCAACGGCGTCCAGGTCGGCGACAACTTCGGCCTGAACCCTGACGCCTCGCCGACCGGCCGTGGCCCTATCCCGTTCGACGCCTTGGCGCAGGTGTCGGTCTCGATTGCGCCCTATGACTTTCGTCAGGGCAACTTCCAGGGCGGCGCTATCGACGTGACCCTGCTGTCGGGTACCAACACCTTCCACGGCACCGGCTTCTATTCGCAGAACACCGATGGCCTGTTCGGCGAGCAGATCGGATCGTTCCGACGTGCGCCGACGAAGTTCAAGTCCGAGACCTATGGCGCGACGCTGTCCGGCCCGATCATCAAGGACAAGCTGTTCTTCATGGTTTCGGCAGAGCGCAACACCGAAGCGCGTCCGCTGGCGGTTACCTCGGCCGGTCAGATCCCGTTCGGCACCGGTGCGTTCCTGGGCGTCGCGGCGCTGGAGAATGTTTCAAATATCGCGCGCAGCGTCTATAATTATGAGACTGGCGGCGTGATCTCGATCGCCGACCAGAAGGACGAGAAGATCGTCGGCAAAATCGACTGGAACATCAGCGATAGCCAGCGTCTCGCCCTGACGTACATCAATGCCTATGACGAGTTCACGTTCAACCAGAACACGTCGCAAAGCGTCAACAGCCCCTCGATCGGCTTGGAATCGAACGGCTACCAGCTTACCGAGTTGCTGCGTTCGGGCATCGTCCAGTTGAACAGCGACTGGAGCGACAGCTTCTCGACCGAGGCGCGCTTTCTCTATAAAAGTTACGATCGCGGTCAGAACCCGTTGCTCGGACAGGGCTTCGGCCAGTTCCAGGTCTGCCTCGATCAGGTCAGCACGGGATCGCTGCAGACCTGCAGCAACGGAACGCCCTCGGTTTTCTTCGGCCCGGACATTTCGCGCCAGTCGAACGAGTTCAACACCGAAACTTATGGCGGATCGTTGCTTGCCAACATCACCCAGGGCGATCACCAGATCCGGCTGCTCGCCGAAGTCGCCGACGTGAAGATCTTCAACTTGTTCCTTCAGCGCAGTGCGGGTGCGTTCTACTTCGACTCGCTCGAAGACTTCCGCAACCGTCGCGCCGGTTCACTCCGCGCACAAAATGCCGTATCGCTGAACAGGAACGACGCGGCGGCCGAGTTCGGCTACACGCAGTTCACCTTCGGTTTCCAGGATGACTGGCGCATCAGCGATGAACTGAGCGTCGCATACGGCGTGCGTTACGATCTGTTCGGCATGCGTTCGGAAGTCCCGAACAACCCCAACTTCCTGCAGCGTGTCGGATATCGCAACACGCGCACCTACAAGGGCCTGGATATCTTCCAGCCGCGCATCAGCTTCAACTACAAGCCCGAATTCCTGAACGGCGTGAGCTTCCGGGGCGGCGTCGGCATCTTCGGCGGTGGTTCGCCCGACGTGTATCTGTCGAACAGCTTCTCCAACACGGGTATCGTGACGAACGACGTCACGATCAATCGCCTGACCTCGGGTCCTGGCGGCGTGTCCACGTACAGCCAGGGTGGGGTCGCCGTTGGTGACGCATCGTTGAACAACGTCACCGGCAGCTCGATCCCCGCGGCGTTCAACACGTTCCTGTCGACCAACGTTGCGTCGCTGGCGACCGCGCCGGTCAACGCCCTGACGCCTGATTTCCGCCTGCCCCGTTCGCTCAAGGCGACGCTCTCCGCGGATTACACGCTGTTCGGCTTCGATATCGGTGCCGATTACATCTACAACGAAGTGGTCGACCAGGTGCTGTTCACCGATGCGCGGTCGGTGCGCGTTGGCACGCTGCCCGATGGTCGCCCACGTTATGCGGCTCGCACGAACGCTGGCGGGATCAGCACGACGGACCTGAACACCGACATCGTGCTCGGCAATACGGGCAAGGGCCGCAGCCACATCTGGGACGTCCGTTTCCAGAAGTCGTTCGACTTTGGCCTGAGCTTCGGCGGCAGCTATGCGTGGCAGGATGTGAAGGACGCTGCTCCTGCGACGTCGTCCACCGCCGTTTCGAACTATGGCAACGGGGCGTTCGGCGATCCCAACATCGTCGCTTACGGGCGATCGAACGACGAAACGCGTTGGCAGTTCAAGTACAACATCGGCTTCGATAAGGCGCTGTTCGGCGATTACCGCACCGCCATCCAGCTTTTTGGCGAAACGCGGGCGGGGCGCAATTACAGCTTCACGATGGTGGACCAGTCCGGCGGCCGCTCGCCGGTGTTCGGTACGCTGTCGAACAATAACCGCTATCTGCTGTATGTCCCGACGGGCACCGCCGACGCGCGCGTGAGCTACGATAGTGTCGCAACGCAGACGGCACTCGAGACGCTGATCGAGAATTCGGAACTCAAGAAGTACCGCGGGCGTATCTCGGGCCGCAACATCGCACGCAGCCGCGCGTTCACGCGGATCGATCTGCACGCCGAACAGGAAGTTCCGACTTTCATTGGCAAATCGCGTGTCACGCTGTTCGCGGACATCGAGAACCTGCCCAACCTGCTGAACAAGGATTGGGGTGGTCTGCGCCAGTTCGGCTTCCCCTACACCGCGACTGCGGTCCAGGTGCAGTGCCTGCAGGCACCGGTGGCGACCGGAACGGCACCGGGCACGACTGCAGCCACCGGAGCAGTCGCGACTTCCGCGACGCAGGCTTGCGCCCAATATCGGTACTCGGCCGCGCGCGACCCGGAAGCGGTCATCACGCCGAGCATCAACAACTCGCTCTACCTGATCCGTCTGGGCGCGCGCTTCTCGTTCTAAGCGTCGCTTGATCACAGCGCAGGGCCGTCGTTCCAACCGGAACGGCGGCCCTTCGTGTGTTTGGCACCCCGCGCGCACCGGTGTAAGGCGCAGGGAACGCATGGCCACTCTTCCCCTTTCCCCGCGCGCGACCACGCCTCGCGCCCCTCCCGGCACGCTTGCGCTGTCGGTGCGTCCGTTCTTCGAGGACAAGGGGCGCGCCTTCTGGACGCTGCAGGCGGCGGGGTGGACCGGCTATCTCGTGCTCCGCGGTGTATCGTCGATCGCCAACGGGTTCGATCTCGACGTGGTCATCCCGGTGATCATCGAGGCGATCCTGGGCTATTGCATCACGCTGCTGCTCTCGACGCTCTACGGCTTGTACCGGCAGCTCGGGGCGGCGGCGGAGGTCGCGCTGGCGGTGCTGACGCTGGCGGCGGCGGTCACGCTTTACGCCTCGCTGAACGCCTTTTCCTATTCGTTCATCCGCAACGGCGTGCCCGGGATCACCGCCAGCCTGTTCTTCGGATCGGTGTTCATCAACTTCGCCGTGCTGGCGGGGTGGACCGCGCTGTATTTCGCGATCAACTATTACCTGATCGTCGAGCAGCAGATCGACGAGATGCGCGCGCTAGAGTTGCAGGCGTCCTCGGCGCAACTCGCGATGCTGCGCTATCAGCTCAACCCGCATTTTCTGTTCAACACGTTGAATTCGATCTCGACGCTCGTGCTGCTCAAGCAGACCGAGCGTGCGAATGCGATGCTGAGCCGGCTCGCCTCCTTCCTGCGCTATACGCTGGCCAATGAACCCACCGCGCATGTGACCATCGCGCAGGAGGTGGAGACGCTCAAACTCTATCTCGACATTGAAAAGATGCGCTTCGAGGATCGCCTGCGTCCCGCATTCGAAATCGATCCCGCGGCCGAGCGCGCGCGCCTGC
>DASVUT010000563.1:0-5187 GCA_036386955.1 Sphingomonas sp.
GGCCTGACACTCGTACGGGGTCGGCGTCCCCTTTCCGTCGGCCCCGTGCACCTCCCCAGCGAAGCGAGGTGACCCATGGCGATCCCCGTGACGCTGGAAGATGCGAAGGCGCAGCTGCGCGTCGAGATCGACGACACCGAGCGCGATGGCGAGATCACCCGCTTCATCGAGGACGCGGCTGGCTGGGTAGAGCGGTACACCGGGCACATCCTGATCGCGCGGGATGTGACCGAGCAATTCCGCGGCTTCGGCGGGGTCAAGCTTCGCGCTTGGCCGGTCAAGCCGACAGCCGTTCCCGCAGTCGCCTATCTTGATACCGGCGTGCCAGCCTCCATCATCGGCGCGCGGCTCGACGTGACGCGGCGCCCCGCGCGTGTGCTGCCGCCTGGGCACTTCTATCCGTTCCGCGACGCGCAGCAGCTGTTCACGGTCACGATCCGGGCCGGTTATGAAGACGGCGACGTAATTCCGACGAACCTGCGTCGCGCCATGCTGGTGCTGATCAGCGGCTATGACGCCGATCGCGAAGGCGGCGACGCGTTCCAACTTGCCGAGGCGACGGCCCGCAAGCTGTGCGCGGACTACCGAGCCCGCGCGCTGTGAGAACGCCGCGCGGTCAGCTCGACCGCCGCATCACTATTCAGAGCGGGCAGGCGGTTCGGGGAGCGCTCGGCCGGGAAACGGAGACGATCTGGGCCGATCACTGCAAGGCCTGGGCGCGCGTGCTGTTCGGCACCGGCCAGGAACGCCGTGAGGCGGCTGCCGAGGGTGCCAGTCAGTCCGCCACCTTCCGCGTGCTGTCGAGCGCCAAGACCCGCACCGTCACCGAGCGCTTCCGGATCCTGTTCGACGGCCGCGCCTGGGACATCACCAGCATCGCCCCGATCGGCGTCAACGACGAGATCGAGTTCACCGCCACCGTAGCCAAAGGATAGCCCCATGCGCGTGAAGACCATCAAGGACCATCGCAACGAGTTCGGCGACAAGTGGGAGAAGAAGGGCGGCGACGAGTATGAGGTGACCGACACGGTCGGGGTCATGCTTGTCGCGAGCGAGTTGGTCGAGAAGATCGAGCCCGTCGCGACGGCGAAGGGCTGACGCTCGTGGCGAATATGACCTTCCGTATGGAGGGCGGTCGCGCGCTCGACGAGGCGCTGAAGCAGTTCGCCAAGCCGATGGCCAAGACGGTTGCCCGGCGCGCGCTGAAGAAGGCGGCCGACCCGATCCTTCAGGCCTATCGCGAGAACACGACCAAGAAGACCGGCGCGCTGCAGAAGTCGGAGATCGCGGGCACGCGGCTCAACCCGCGTCAGAAACGCATCGCCAAGAAGAACCCGAGCAAGTCGGCGCTGGAGGTGCACATCGGCACCGCCGACCCCGCCGGCATCCAGGAAGAGTTCGGCAACATCAACCAGGCCGCCAACCCGGCGCTCCGCCCGGCATGGGATGTCCACGGCGGGCAGGTCGCGGTCGATCGGATCGGCAGTGTGCTGGAGGTCGAGATCAAGAAACAGGCCGAGCGCGTCGCCCGGCGCGCCGGCCGGAGCTGATCGATGTCCATGGAGGCCGCACTGCTGACGCGGCTGACCGGCAACGCTCCGATCGCAGCCATAGTGAACGACCGGGTGGACTGGTTCGATCGGCCCACAACGCTGCCGGCGCTGACACTGACGAAGGTGTCTCCTGGGCGCGAGTGGACCATGGACGGGCCTGACGGGCTGGACGAACCGCGCATCCAGATCGACGCATGGGCCACCCGCAAGGATACCGTCGGCGCGCTCGCCGCAGCCGTTCTTGCCGAGATGGAGCAGGAGCGCGTCGCCGGTGACTGGCGCTTCCACCCGGCCAGTGTCGAGTTCGAACGCTGGTCGGTCGAGGACGTGGCGGGCGTCGGACCCGTGTTCCGCATCCAGCAGGACTTCGCTTTCTATCACCAGCCCCAGGAGGGATGACCCATGACGACCGCCGCAAAGACGACGTTCGGCAACAAGCTGTTCATGGCTGCGGCACCCACCGCAGCCACCACCGCGATCGCCGAACTGCTGACCTTCGACCCGCCCAAGAAGACGCGCGAGAAGATGGACGTCACCACGCATGACAGCCCCGAAGGTGCGGGCGAGATCATCGTCGAGGGCACCTACGATCCGGGCGAGCTGACCGGACAGGTTCACTATATCGCCGGCTCGGCTGGCGACACGGCCATGCTGACGGCGCTGACCAGCGGCGCGCTGCAGAACATCAAGCTCCGCAGCAAGTCGGCCGCAGGCAACGAAGACATGAGCGTCCAAGGCTATGTCACCAGCTATGGCCCTGACGGCATGGCCGTGAAGGGCAAGCAGACGGCTGCGTTCACGATCGCGCTGACCGGTGCGGCGACGTATGCGGTGGCCTCTTGATGCGCGATCCGCTGCGCGGAGAGGCGGCCGTTGATACCGACGACGGCGAGCTCGTCCTGATCGTCGACAACGCCGCGCTTGTGGCGGTGGAGCAGTTGATCGATGTCAGCTTCCTGGAGGTCGCGCAGCATCTGCTCGAACGGGAGGCGAGCGGTCGACCGGCGAAGCTGGAGATCATGCAGGGCCTGCTCTGGGCGGCGCTGCGTCGTCGCCACGCAGACTACACGCCCGCGCATTGCGGCGACCTACTGCTCCGTGAAGGAGAACGGGTCCGCCCCGCCCTGATCAACGCTCTCGTCGGCGCGCTGCCGCGAAAGGATGACGCGTCGGGGGAAGCGAAGGCGCCGGTGACGATGCCGGCGGATGGGATTGGGACCGGATCGCCTGCCGATGGATCGAAGCCGGCGGTGACCTAAGACAATTCTGGCGCGAGTGCCCGCGCACGCTGGTGCTTCACTTCCGCGCCTATGAGCGGCGCCGCGGCTGGATGGCCTGGCACACGGCCGTGCTGAACCGCTTCGACTTCGAACACGGCTTCCCGACGCTGGCAACGCTGACCGGCGATGCCGGGCCAGGCGACCAGGCCGAACAGTCCGACGAAACGCTGCGCCACAACATCCGCCTGTGGAAGGCCACCTTGGGTCAATTGGGCCCGCAAGGCTGAGGAGATCGGCATGGCCAACGGCGCGCTGATCGGCGCTCTCCGCGTGACGCTCGGGCTCGACAGCGCGAGCTTCGAGAGCGGCATGACGCGTGCGGAGCGCACCGCCACGCAATCGCGCGGGCGGATGGAGACGGCGTTCCGCGGGATCGGCTCGGCGGCGACTGCGCTAAAGGGCGCGCTCGTCGGGCTGGGCGCGGGCTTCGTGATCAGCGGGTTGCAGAACACGATCGCGGACGCGCTCGACTATGCATCGTCGCTGGGCGAAGTGGCGCAGCAGTTGGGCGTCACCACCCGCACGCTGCAGGAGTATCGCTACGCTGCGACGCAGCTCGGCATCGATCAGGAGGTGCTGGACAAGGGGCTCGCCAAGCTGACGCTGTCGATCGGTCAGGCTGCGGCAGGCAGCAAGAAGCAGGAGGCGGCGTTCCGCGCGCTGGGCGTCTCGATCCGCGACGCCAATGGTGCCATTCGCACGACCGACGACGTGCTGCCCGACCTGATCGCATCGCTGTCCGAAATTCCGCCCAACGCCAAGCGCGCCGGGCTGGAGGTCGCGATCTTCGGCAAGGCCGGGCAGGAACTCGATACGCTGCTCCATGGCGGGACCGAAGAGATCAACCGGCTGCGCGACGCGGCGCAGAGCCTGGGCGTGGTGCTGAGCGACGAGCAGATCGCGAACGCCGACCAGACGGCCGACAAGCTGGCCGAACTCAAGATGGTCCTGGAGGCCAACATCGCCGGCACGGTGGCGAACAACGCCGCGGCGATCTACGACCTGGCGAACTCCTTCACCTCGCTTGCCGCGCGCGCTCTGAGCGCATGGCAGCAGATGTCCAATTGGGAGAACCTGCAGATCGCGCGCAGTCCGATGCTGGCGCGGCTCTCCCGTCTCCAGGGCGGGCCGAACCAGGAGCAGGCGCGCCAGACGCTCATGGGCAACCAGAGCGGCCGGCGCGATCTTTTCATGGACGCGCGTCGCGACTATCAGAACGCGAAGGACCCGACGGCACGAGCCATCGCGTTCGCGCGCGCCAAGAGCATCCACGACGAAGAGATGCGCACGCGGGTGCGTACCGCGCCACGTGCCGCGCCCAGCTACAATATCCCGGATGCGGACGCGCCGAAGACTGGCGGCGGCGGTGGGCGCGCTCGCGGCGGCAGCGGTGGCGGCGCTGCCCGATCCGGCCCTTCGCTTGTCGAGCAGACGCGCCTGACCATGGACCGGCTTTTCCCGGATCAGGCGCAGCGCCGCGAACTTGAAGAACGCATGGCGCTGCTCGGCAAGGCGCTGGCGGCCAAGGTGCTGAACCCGGTCGATTACGAGCGAGCGCGCGACGCGATCACGCGCCAGGTTGCGGACCTCGCACCCGAGGTGCAGCGGCTGCTTGATCAGGTGGCTCCGGAGCAGGCGCAGGTCCGCGAACTGGAACAGAAGATCGCGGACCTTGATCGCGGCATGGCGGCGAAGCTGATCGACCCGATTGTGTGGGAGGCGGCCCGCAACCGCCTTCGCGAACAGCTCCGCGAGGCGCGCGACGCCGCGGCGAAGGAAGCCGCCAACGCCGACCCGATCCAGGCGCCCGATCTCGCGCCGATGACCAACCCGCTCGTCGCCTCCGAAAAGGAGATCGAGGATCGGTACAAGGGCATCATCACGGCCAACGACAATCTGAAGGCCAGCTATCTGGAGATGGCGCAGGATGTCAGCGGCGCGCTGCAGGGGCTCGCGAGCGACATTAGGTCGGGCGACTGGCTGTCTGTGCTTCAGGGCACCCTGGACCTGCTGCTCCAGCTTGCCGGGTCCGGTGCGTTCGGTGGCAAGATGCAGACGACGGTTCGCGGTAACCGGTCGCGGGTACCGGGCTTTTCGACCGGTGGCAGCTTCACGGTAGGCGGCGCGTCGGGCGTCGACACCAACCTGATCGCGTTCCGCGCCACGCGTGGCGAGATGGTCGACATCCGCCGTCCAGGTCAGCAGACATCCGGCGGCGGTATCGTCCGACTGATGGTTGAAGAGAACCCGATGTTCCGCCCCGTCATCCGCAGCGAGGCCAGCAACGTCAGCGTCCAGACCGTCACCGCGTCCAACCGCACCGCCGCGATGCGCCAGCGCCAGGCGCTCGGATG
>DASVUT010000564.1:0-3457 GCA_036386955.1 Sphingomonas sp.
GTGGAAGACGACGTTGCAGATCGTGGCGCTGGGCGCGCTGATCCTGGCCGGTGCCGCGCCGCATGCGGACTGGATCAAGCAGGTGGGGCTGGTGACCTTGTGGGGCGCGGCGGTGCTGACGCTGATCACCGGATGGGATTATCTGCGCGTCGGCGTCGCGCACATGGATTGACCATGCGCGTGCTGTATTTCGCCTGGGTGCGCGAAGGCGTGGGGGTCGGCGAGGAACTGGTCGAGCCTCCCGAGGACTTGACCGATGTCAGGGCGCTGATCGGCTGGCTTTCGCAGCGGAGCGAGGGCCATGCGCGCGCATTGGCGGACCGCGACCGGCTCCGCGCGGCGGTCGACCAGGCGTTCGTCCCGCTGGATGCCAGCATCATCGGCGCACGCGAGGTGGCGATCTTTCCCCCGGTGACGGGCGGATGATCCGCGTGGTCGTCTCACCCGACCCGATCGACTTCGGTACCGAGATGGCGCGGGTGGAGACGGTGCCCGCAGGCGCAATCGCGACCTTCACCGGTCTGGTGCGCGGTGATGACGGGGTCGCGGTGCTGGAGCTGGAACATTACCCAGGCGCGACCGAGGCGGCGCTGGAGCGGTTGGCGACGGACGCTGTCGCGCGCTGGTCGCTTGACGCGGCGACGGTCGTCCACCGCGTCGGGCCGATGCGGCCGGGCGAGCGGATCGTGTTCGTCGCCGCCGCCGCCGCGCATCGGGGCGCGGCGCTGGAGGCGTGCGCGTTTCTGATCGACCGGCTGAAGACCGACGCGCCGTTCTGGAAGCGAGAGGTGCGAGACGACTCCGCCCGCTGGGTGGACGCGCGCGACACCGACGCGGCGGCGGCGGCGCGTTGGCTATAGCGCGGGGATCAGCACGCCGTTGATCGTGTGCAGGACGCCGTTGGTCAGCCGGACGTCGGCGACCTCGATATAACAGCGGTTTTCGTTCGCATCGGTCAGAACGAGGGCCGGACCATCGGTGGTGACGGTCAGCACATCGCCAGCCAGCGTGGTCAGCGTCGCGGTGCCGCTGGCCGCGATCTGGCGGCGCAGCTCGGCGGTGTCGATGCGGCCGGACACCAGGTGATAGGCGGCAAGGCGGGTCAGCACAGGGCGGTTTTCGGGGGCGAGCAGATTGGCCGGGACGCCCGGCGCAAGGCCCGCAAACGCGTTGTCGGTGGCCGCGAAGACGGTCAGGGGCGCCGGCCCGGATAGGCGATCGAGCTGGCCAGCGGTGCGCTGGATGTTCGTGAAAATGCTCAGGGAGGGCAATGTCGCGACAACGGTGAGCGACTGGTCCGCCGCTATCGCGATACCCGCAATCGCGGGGTTTGGTGGCAGCGTCACTACCGCCAGCGGCGCGACGCCGGTGCCGGACGGAACGCACGCTTCGAGGGCCAGCGCCGCAAGTAGCGCACACCACCTCACCGCGCGGCCGCCAGAACCGAGGCGAGGAGCTGGAAATCCTTTTCGCGCGGGGAGGCGCGGCGCCAGACCAGCGCGATCGTCCGCGTCGCGTGATCCGCCGCCAGCGGCCGCGCGACGACGCTGGTGTGGTCGAGGATGCCGGCGGTCAGCGCCATTTCGGGCAGCATCGTCACTCCCAGACCATTGTCCACCATCTGCACGATCGTGTGAAGCGAGGTGCCCATCATCGTCGCCTCCGCGCGCATTTCGGGGCGGTTGCACGCGGACAGGGCATGTTCCTTCAGGCAATGGCCATCCTCCAGCAGCAGCAATTGGGTCTGGTCGATCGCGCCCGGCGGAATCGCGGCGGGCAGGTTGGCCGTGTCCTTGCCCTGCATGGCGACGAACAGCCGATCCTCGAACAAGGGTGCGGTCGCGACCTCCCCGCAGGCGAAGGGCAGCGCGAGCAGGACGCAATCGGTGCGGCCGTTGTTCAGCGCGTCGCACGCCGCCGCACTCGGCTCTTCGCGCAGGTATAGCTTCAGATCGGGATAATCGGCGCGCAGCCGCGGCAGGATGCGCGGGAGCATGAAGGGCGCGATCGTCGGGATCACGCTCATCCGCATCTCGCCCGACAGAGGCCGTCCGGCCGCGCGCACGAGATCGGACAGCTCCTCCGCCTCGCGCAGGACACGGCGAGCCTTGTCGACGATGCGATCGCCCAGCGGCGTGAAGCGGACGACGCGCCGTGTGCGTTCGACCAGCACGACGCCGATCAGCGTTTCGAGTTCGCGCAGACCCGCCGACAGCGTCGACTGCGTGACGAAACACGCTTCCGCCGCGCGGCCGAAATGCCCGTGGTCCTTCAACGACGCCAGATATTGGAGCTGTTTCAGCGTCGGCAGATAGGTCGCGGCCATCGCCGCTTCCCTAGCCGGGTTCAGGCGAGCGCGCGATAGATGCTGAACACGCTGGTCAGCGTTAGCACCGCGCCAACCAGGCCGAGCAACAGGCGCGGCTGGATTTTCTTGACCAGCAGCGCCCCCAAAGGCGCCGCCGCGACCCCGCCGATTAGCACGCCCACGGTCGCCGTCGTGAACGCCTCGAACCCCAGGGTCAGGATGAACGTGATCGAGATGACCAGCGTCAGGAAGAACTCGGCCGCGCTGACCGTCCCGATGGTGATCCGGGGCGGACTGCCCTGGATCAGCAGGTTGGACGTCACGACGGGCCCCCAGCCACCGCCACCCGCCGCGTCCAGAAAGCCGCCGACAAAGCCGAGAGGACCGATATATCGCGGCTCGCGCCGTTCCGGGGGAACGCCGAAGGCCCGCGCGAGCAGGTAAATGCCCATGATCGCAAGATACGCCATGACGAAGGGTCGTGCATATTCGCCGCTGATCACCAGGATATAGGCCCCCAAGGCACCCCCGACGACGCCTGGGATCACCAGGCGTGAGAACAACCGCCAATCGACGTTGCGGTTGAGTGCATGGCTGATCCCCGACGCGGCGGTGGTGAAGACCTCCACCACATGCACCCCGGCCGATGCCCGCGCGGGCGGCACACCCAGGACGCTGACCATCAGCGTGCTGGCGATCACGCCAAATGCCATGCCAAGCGCGCCATCGACCATCTGCGCCGCGAACCCGACCGCGATGAAGGGCAGCAGGCTGCTCCAGTCGAAGCTGCTCAGGTCGGGCATTCTTGCTCCTTGGGCGATCAACAGGGGCAACCGTGGCGCAATCGGGGATCACCTACAACAAAGATAGGCTTTGTCGGACCGGTGCCGGCGTTCCACCGCGCGATGCGGGCGGGTCGGACCGGCCATTGCCGATCGCGGGCGCAAACATTAGATCGCGATCAAGCCCAGGGGATTTTTTTCCATGCCCAGCCGGATCGGCACCTATCTCGATTCGATCCGCGCGCGCGATCCCGCGCCGCGCAGCCGTGCCGAGATCCTGCTTTACCCTGGCGTCTGGGCAGTGGCGTATCACCGGGTCGCGCATTGGCTCTTCCGCCGGCGGGCCTATTTCCTGGCCAGGCTGGTC
>DASVUT010000565.1:0-2234 GCA_036386955.1 Sphingomonas sp.
GCCGAAGCGTTGCTGGAGTATGAGACGCTGTCAGGCGACGAGATCAAGAAGCTGATCGCGGGCGACGATATCGGTCGGAACGATCCTGGCGCGAAGTCCTCCTCGGTGCCGCGCGCGGGCACGTCCATCCCCAAGACGCGGCGTCCGTCGGGTCCGTTCGGAACGCCAAGCCCGCTGGGGGCGTGACGGTTCTCGTATCTGGCCGGCGTAACAAGCCCTCCCGTCGATCGGCGGGAGGGCTTTTGCGTATCGTGGCGATCGGCATGATGGCGGCCTCGCTGTTCGGGATGGGGCAGGCCGGCGCGCAGGCCGGCGCGTCGTCCAAGCCGTTGAGCGTCGACAGCTATCTGGCGCGCCATCAATCGATCGAGACACGGATGAAGGCCCTGGAGCCCGATGTCCGCGCCATGGCGCGCGTGACCGAACGGGCGATCACGGCGTACCGGGCGGAGGTGGCGGAAGCCGCGGACGCGGGAAGGCCGCCGCGAGGTTGCCTTCCACCCAGCGGTAGCCAGAGCAAGCTGAGCGGTGCCGAAGTGCTCGCGGCGATGCGGGCCATCCCGAAGACCCAGCGCGCCATGCCCGTACAGGAGGCGCTGTTCGCATTCTTCGACCGCCGCTTTCCCTGTACCGCCACCGCAACGGGCGCGCCAGCCGGCCCGCCGAGCCGATAGGCGTTCAGCCCGGGCTCATGCGCGGCGCGCCACAAGCGAACCGGCTGGTTTCCCGGAGATGTCTTGTGACAAAGCTGCCCCTGTTCGCCGCCCTTGCCGCCGCCATCCTCGCCGCCGCACCGGCGTCCGCGGCGATGACGGTGGGAACTTTCGTGACGCGCGCCAACGCGCTCAAGGCGCAAGGGCCGATGGCGCTGGTGTCACCCGACTTCACCGTGCTGCGCGCCGAGGCGCAAGCGGCGACCGCGCAGTTGAAGGCCGAGCGCGAGGCGCGCCGTGCCAAGGGGCTGAAGCCCATCGCATGCGTGCCGCAGGGCCAGTCGATCGGGATCCTGGACATGCTTGAGGGGCTCGCCGCGCTGCCGGCGGCGGACCAGAAACTGCCGCTCAAGGACGGCTATGCGCGGGTGATCGCCAAGCGGTTCCCGTGTTGAGCGGGGTCAGCTCGGCCTCGAGAAGCTGAGAGGCAAGCTATCTGCAGCATCTATCCTCCCCCGTGAACGGGGGAGGATCAAGGAAAGCTAGACTTCCACCACCGCGATGACCGCGCCGACATAGGCGGGGCCGATCGCGATGCTGCGGCCGTTGGCGAGCGTCACCTTGCCGCCGCGGCCCTGGCGGCGGAAGGCGGCGATCGACGCGGTGGGGACGAAGGTCGATCGGTGGACGCGTATCATCCGTGCCGGATCGAGCTGTTTTTCCAGTTCGTCCATGGTCGCGCGCAGCGAGTGCGCGCGCTGCGCGGTATGGAGCAGGACGTAATCGCGGTCAGCTTCGATCCATTCGATGTCCTCGACCGCGACGCGGGCGAGCTGCCCGCGATCCTGCACCCATAGCGCATCGAAATAGGCCTGCTTGGCCACGCCCGGCCGATCGCGCGCCGTGGCGGAGCGGCGGAGCACGGCGCGGATGCGCGCGACGAGTTCGCGAAGCTCGAACGGCTTGGCGAGATAGTCGTCGGCCCCGATCTCCAGCCCCACGATGCGATCGGCGAGTTCGGTTCGGGCGGTCAGCATGATGATGCCGAGCCCCGCGTCGGCGACACGCAGTCGGCGCGCGATCGCGAACCCGTCCTCATCGGGCATGGTCACGTCGAGCACGACGAGATCGACCGATTGCGCCGTCATCGCCGCGTCGAGGGCCCGCCCGCCGTCGCATTCGACCGCGTCGAAGCCCTGGAGCGCGAGAAAGGCCGCGACCGCGCCGCGCAGGTCGGCCTCGTCGTCGACGACCGCGATCCGCGCTTCGTTCATGGCCGCGCGCGGTCCACCGCGTCGACCAGCGCGCGCACCGCGGCCAGCGTGAAGGGTTTTTCCATGAATGGCCGCGACGATTCGCCCAGGAAACGCGCGGCGTTGGCCCCCAGCGTGTCACCGGTGGAGAAGGCGACCGCAGGGATCATCTCGGGCCGGGCATCGACCAGCCAGGCGAACAGCCCCGGACCATCGCAATCGGGCATGCGCAGGTCGCTGACGATCAGGTCGTAGCCGCCGGCGGTCAGGCGATGCATCGCCTCGGCCCCGCCGCTGGCCGTCTGGCACCGGTAACCTTCAAGACCGA
>DASVUT010000566.1:0-2708 GCA_036386955.1 Sphingomonas sp.
CCGGGTCTATCCGAGCCGCGTTTGCGCGGCGTTCACGTCGACGCCGCCCGGGCGGTGCCATTCGCGTCGATCGCGTAGAGCACGCTGGCCCTTGTCCGCCGGGCAAGTGCGGCAAAGGTCCGATCCAGCCGTCGCCGAGCGTCCAGCGAGCTTCCGGCAAAAGCAGTCGTGACATCCGGCAATGCGGTGAGGACGAACGGGAGCACGCGAGACTTGTCGATATCCGCGAGCAGCGCGCCTGCCCCCAGCGACGTGCGTCGCTCGGCCTCGGTGCGCGCCGCCTCCAGTGCGGCACCGCGAACCGTTGCGCCATATGCCACCCCGAATGTCACGATCGCGAGCCAGCGCGTACGGCGGCTCCGTCAGCATGGGCGCACCCGTGGGCGATTGGGACGGTTCCGCCTTTGGCGGCTGAACGCATCGCGACGGACGTGCGGCGGGCTTTTACCGTTATCCGAACGACCCGCGCACCAGCAACCTCAACCTGTTTCCCGACGGCTTCCTGCCGTTCATCGCGACCGCGATCGACGACTGCGCCGTTGCCGGCGGATTGAAGCGCGGCGGGCGCGGCGACCTGCTGATCGACGTCACGCCGACGGCTTCTACGCTGGCTAGCTCTCGTTCCAGCAGTTCACCGACAACGTCGACCTGTCCAAGGCGTTCGTCGGCCGGTACAAGGAGACCGGCGCCTTCGTGATCCGAGGCGGTGTGAACCGCGGTTTCCGCGCGCTGTCGCTGCATCAGCGCTTCTTCAGTTCGGTCGCGACGCAGTTCATCACCCTGAACGGCGTCAATCAGCAGCGCGAAGTGACCACGGTGCGGAACGACTCCGGCATCTCGCGGTGTCTCGGTGTTCCGTCGCTCAAGCCCGAAACGTTCTGGAGCTACAGCGCGGGCGCCAGGTTGGGGCTGGGCGGGTGCTCAACCTGGCGGTCGACGCTTATCAGATCGACATCGACGACCGCATCGTCATCTCCGGGCGGTTCAGCAACACGATCCCCGCGCTGGCCCAGTTCTTCGCCGGCACGGACGTGACCGAGGCTCAATTCTTCACCAACGCGATCGACGCCCGGACCCGCGGATTGGATGTGGTGGCGACGAGCACGAACAGCCTGCCCGGCGGTAAGTTGACGACGACCCTCCCCTTCAACCTCAACAAGACGACGATCAACGGCGGCGCGAAAGGCGTGCGCACACCGCCGCAACTCATGGTTCGGCGAGACGCTGTTCAACCGTGAGGAACGGGGCCGCATCGAGGTCAATCAGCCGCGCGGCAAGTTCATGGGCACGCTCGTGTACGAGGTCGGCCCATGGCTGGCGCGCGCCGCCTTCACGCGCTTCGGCGAGATCACGACGGTCGCCCCTCAACTGCCCGAGCAGGACCAGACCTTCTCACCCAGGATCGTGACCTATCTTTCGTTCGCTCACCGTATCTCGCCGGGGGTCGGGCTTCAGATCGGCTCGAACAACTTCTTCGACGGTTACCCCGACCGGGTCGCCGACTCCAGGCTGACCAAGAAGGCACGGTGCCCTATAGCCGCTTCGTCACCCAGTTCGGCTTCAACGGCGCGTCCTATTGTACCGCGCTCAACTTCAGGTTCTGACGCACAGATGTCCTTGCACTCGAATGCCGAACGACGTTCCGCCGACCCATCGTCCCGCGCGCCTTTGCCCGCCCCGCTTCCCCGCGAGCGGTTGAAGGCGATCATAGGCGGCTCCACCGGCAACTTGGTCGAATGGTACGACTGGTACGCCTATGCCGCGTTCACGCTCTACTTCGCGCCGCACTTCTTTCCGTCGACAGACCCGACCGCGCGGTTGCTCGGCGCGTCCGCGGTGTTCGCGGTCGGCTTCCTCATGCGCCCCTTGGGTGCGTGGATCATGGGCATCTATGCCGACCGCAAGGGGCGAAAGAGCGGGCTGGCGCTGTCGGTGACGCTCATGTGCGCAGGGTCGCTGCTGATCGCGATCGCGCCCACTTATGAACGCGCGGGCCTGCTCGCCCCAGCCGTGCTGGTCATCGCCCGACTGATCCAGGGCCTGTCGGTAGGCGGCGAGTACGGTGCCAGCGCGACCTATCTGTCGGAAATGGCCGGCAAGAACCGGCGGGGGTTCTTCTCGTCCTTCCAGTACGTGACGTTGATCGGCGGACAACTCCTCGCGATCGGCGTTCTCCTGGTCTTGCAGGCCTCCATGTCCGAAGCGGCGCTCGATGCGTGGGGCTGGCGCATCCCGTTCGCCATCGGCGCGGCGCTGGCCGTGGTCGTGTTCTGGATACGGCGCGGTCTCGCCGAGACACAGAGCTACAAGAATGTTCGGGCCGGTCCGGCGCGCAAGTCCGGGATGCTCGAGCTGTTCAGGCATCACCCGCGTCAGGCGGTCACCGTGATGCTGCTGACGGCCGGGGGGACGCTCGCCTTCTACGCCTACTCGATCTACATGCAGAAATTCCTCGTCAACACGTCGGGCTTTGGTCGCGAGACGGCGTCGCGCATCAACGGCGGAACGTTGTTCCTCTTCATGCTGCTTCAGCCGCTGGCCGGCGCGCTCTCCGACCGGATCGGGCGCAGGCCGCTGCTGATCGGCTTTGGAACGCTCGGCGTGCTGCTGACCTACCCGCTGTTCGCCACGCTGGAGACCACGCGTGATCCCGTTGTCGCTTTCGCGCTGGTGATGGGCGGGCTCATCATCGTCACCGGCTACACCTC
>DASVUT010000567.1:0-3305 GCA_036386955.1 Sphingomonas sp.
GCCTGCGTCGTCGCAGGTCGTCGCCGCTTCACCTTGTTCCCGCCGTCGCAGGTCGCCAATCTTTACGTCGGCCCCCTGGAGCACACCATATCGGGCCAGCCGGTCAGCATGGTCGATCTGGACGCGCCTGACTTCGATCGCTTTCCCCGGTTCGCGGACGCGCAACAGTCCGCACTGATCGCCGACCTCGATCCGGGCGACGCGCTCTACGTGCCGAGTTTGTGGTGGCATCATGTGAAATCGGCGGAGCGGTTCAACCTGCTGGTCAATTACTGGTGGAGCGAGGAGCGCGACGGGTCCGCGTTCGAATGCCTGATCCATGGGCTGCTCGCGATCCGCGACCTGCCCGAACGCGAGCGCGAGTCATGGCGCGCGTTCTTCGACCACTTCGTGTTCCGCCCTCCGCCCGACGCCGTCGCGCATCTGCCGGTCGAGGCGTGCGGCGTGCTCGGGCCGCGTTCGCCGGCACGCACCAATCTGATCCGTGAGTTCCTGCTGCGGGCGCTCACCCGGCGGCGTTGAGGCGGGCAGCAAGAAACGCGGTCTGGGCCGGCATGGTATCGGCGGCGCGGCGGATCACGTCGCGAATGGCTCCGAGGCGCGCCAGCGTTTCGGCGTCACTCAGCTGATCGGCGAGCGGGTGGTGGCCACGAGGCATGATGCCTTGTCCAACGAGCACCGCCAGCCAGCTGGCGTCGCCGAACAGGTCGTCAGCGTCGCGGAACAACCGACCGTTGGCGGCGAACAGCGCGACTTTGTCGGTGAGGGTTGGCGGCATGTCGAGCGCGCGCGCCGCGCGCCAGAAGGGCGTATCGACGCGTTCGGTCGCGCGGTAGTGGAGAATGAGAAAGTCGCGAATGTACCGGTACTCCGCAATCGTCGCCACATTGAACCGGTCGGCGTCCGCGATCTCGAAATGATCGTTCGGGAACAGCGCCAGCAAGCGCTGGATGCCCGTCTGAACGAGATGGATGCTGGTCGACTCCAAGGGCTCGAGAAAGCCCGCGGCAAGGCCTAGTGCTACGACGTTGCCAACCCACATGCGTCGACGATGCCCGGCGGTGAACCGCAGGAAGCGGGGCTCGGCCAGGGCGGGGGCGTCCAGACTGCCGAGCAAGGTGGCTGCTGCTTCTTCGTCCGAGACGTGGCCGGACGCGTAGACGTAGCCATTGCCGGTTCGGTGGCGAAGAGGGATGCGCCATTGCCAGCCCGCTGGGCGCGCCGTTGATCGGGTATACGGGGACGGAGGCCCCGCCACGGCCGACGGCACGGCCACGGCTCGGTCGCAGGGCAGGTACGCGCCCCAGTTCTCATAACCGGCGTTCATCGCGCCCTCGATGAGAAGACCTCGAAAGCCCGAGCAGTCGACGAATAGGTCGCCCTCCACCAGACGATCATCGTCGAGGCGGACCGACGCGACATGGCCGGTCGCCGCATGGTGCTCGACGCCAACCACCCTGCCCTCATGCCGCACGACGCCGGCCCGCTCGGCGCGGGTGCGCAGATAAGCCGCGTAGAGGCCTGCGTCGAAGTGGAACGCGTAGCTGATCGTCGCCAGCGGGGAGTTGGGCGGATCGGCTATCGGGCGGGTGAAGCGGCTCTCGCGCGCCGCCGTTTCGGCCAACGAGTATGAGGACAGCGGATGCGGGTCGCCAAGGGCGCGTCCCTTGAGCCAGAAATGCTGAAAGTCGACGCCCCGCATCGCCGTCCCAAACGGGCCGAACGGGTGCATGTAGCGGTGCCCCGGCCGCCACCAATCGGCGAATTCGATGCCAAGCTTGTAGGTACCCTGAGTGGCGCGGAGAAACTCGTCCTCGTCGATCCCGAGCATGGCGTTGAACATGCCTATCGGCGGGATCGTCGCCTCGCCCACCCCGACGGTGCCGATCGCCTCGCTCTCGATCAGCGCAATCGACAGACCCAACGGTGCCAGCACATGCGCCAGCGCAGCCGCCGTCATCCAGCCGGCGGTGCCACCGCCGACGATAACCACGCGCCCGATCCGACCCGGAGCGCTCATGCCGCCGCGCTGCAATGCCGCTCGATGAACTCGCCATGGGTCGGCATCTGCGCGACCGTTCGTCTGATTTCCTGGCGCATCCGCTCCAGAGCGACCGCCAGCCTCTTCTGGTCGAGCGCGTCCACGATCGGGTCGTAACCGTCTGGCATCACCCGTTGCCCCAGCATCACGGCGACCCAACTCGCCGTGGAGAACAGCTCGTCATCGTAACGGAAGAACCGGCCTTTGCTTCTGAACAGTTCGAGCTTGGCGGCCAAGCTGTCGGGGACGTCCATTGTCCTGGCTGCGTCCCAAAACGGCGTGTCGGTGCGCTGGGTCGCGTGGTAATGAAGAATGATGAAATCGCGCACGCCGTCATAGGCGGCCGTCATCAGGCGATTATACTCGTCCGCCTCCACCGCCAGGAATCGCCGGTCGGGAAATAGCGACAAGAGCTTGGCGATGCCGGTCTGGATCAGATGGATGCTGGTCGATTCGAGCGGTTCGAGGAAGCCGCCGGCTAGTCCGAGCGCCACGACGTTGCGGTTCCAGAAGCGCCGCCGACGGCCGGCGATGAACGCCAAGCGGCGCGGCTCGCCAAGCGGCGTACCTTCCAGATGTGCACGCAATTCCGCCTCCGCCTCCTCGTCGGAGATATGCGCGCTCGAATAGACATAGCCGTTGCCGGTGCGGTGCTGGAGCGGGATGCGCCATTGCCATCCGGCGGTGCGGGCCGAAGCGCGGGTGTAGGGATCGGGCGGGCCGACATTGGCGGTCGGCATCGCCACCGCGCGATCGCACGGCAGCCAGCGCCGCCAATCATCATACCCCGTCCCGAGGGCTCCCTCGATCAGCAGTGCGCGAAAGCCCGAACAGTCGAGGAACAGATCGCCTTCGACCCGCCTGCCGTCGGCGAGCACCACCGCATCGACAAACCCGTTTTCGGGTCGCAACGTCACGTCCAGGATGCGCCCCTCGATCCGCTGGACACCGCGTGCCTCCGCATATTCGCGCAAGTACCGGGCGTAGAGACCGGCGTCGAAGTGGAAGGCATAAGGCGCGCGCGCGAACGGCGATGCAGGGTTGCCCGAGACGCGCGCGAAGCGTCCGGCGCCCGCCGCGACCGACCCCGGCGAGTATTCCCACAGGTCTCCACAAGCCTTCTCGGCGGCAAGCTTCAGGTAGAATTGGTGAAAGTTGAGTCCCTCGACATCCTGCCCGAAAGCCCCGAACGGGTGGAAATACCGGTCGCCCAGCCGCCCCCAATCGACGAACTCGATCCCGAGCTTGAAGCTCCCCTGCGTTC
>DASVUT010000568.1:0-2442 GCA_036386955.1 Sphingomonas sp.
AAGACCGCCCGAACAACCGCGCCAGCATGCCCGTCAGCACCGCGTTCCCGAACCGGTGCCCACGGCGATAGCTTTCCTGCGCCTGGCTGATCCGCGAACCCACGATCATGTCGAGTTGCTCGTCGCACAGGCGCGCGACCAGCGCCGGGGCCGACGCCGCGTCATAGGTCGCGTCGCCATCCGCCATGACATAGATGTCGGCATCAACATCGGCGAACATGCGCCGGACGACCGCACCCTTGCCCTGAATGCGTTCGCACCGGACGACCGCGCCCGCCGCCGCCGCCACGGCGGCGGTGCGATCGCGGCTATTATTGTCGTACACGTAGATGACCGCGCCCGGCAACGCGGCGCGGAACCCCGCCACCGTTTGCGCGATGGCGGCTTCCTCGTTGTAACAGGGCAGCAGGACGGCGATGGTCGGTTCGGTCATGCCGCCCCTTACCATGGCCGTCCTAAACCTTCGTCATCCAGGGCCTCAGCCCTCCGCCTTCACCTTCTTGGCGCGTGGCTTCTTCACGGGCGTAGGCGCATCGGCGGCTTGCGTTCCTTCCGCGAGTTCGGCCGCGACGGGCGAACTTTCGAGCACCTGAGTCTCGGCCTCGACCGGCGCACCCTTCTTGGCGCGTGGCTTCTTGGCCTTGGGCGCGGGCTCTTCGGTCACCGGTTCGGCGGCAGCCGCTTCGACGGGTGCATGATCATGGCCGCCATGGTCGTGGTCGTGCGCAGAATGATCATGCCCCGAATGATCGTGCGCGTGATCGTCGTGATTATGGACGTGCGTGCCCGTCGCGAAGCCGTCCTCGCTCTCGATCGCCGCTTCCAGTTCCTCGCGCGTCGATTCGCGGTCGGTGATCGTCGCCTTCTCGAACAGGAAGTCGACGACCTTGTCCTCGTATAGCGGCGCGCGCAGCTGCGCCGCGGCCATCGGCTCGGACTGGACATATTGGATGAAGCGCTGACGGTCCTCGGGGCCGTATTGCTGCGCGGCTTGCGCGATCAGCCGCTGCATTTCCTGCTGGCTGACCTCGACGCCGTTCGCCTGGCCGATCTCCGACAGCAACAGCCCCAACCGTACGCGGCGCTCAGCGATGCGGCGATAATCCTCGCGCTCATTCTCCATCTCGGCCTTGGCGGCTTCGGGATCGGCTTCGTGCGTCGCCTCATGCTCCAGCTGCGACCAGATCTGCGCGAACTCGGCTTCCACCATCGACGGCGGCACTTCGAAATCATGCCCCTGCGCAAGCTGGTCGAGCAGACGGCGCTTCATGTACGTCCGCGTGAGGCCGTTGTGCTCCTGCTCGATCTGCCCGCGAACGAGCCCGCGCAGCTGCTCCAGGCTTTCCAGCCCGAGGTTCTTGGCCATGTCGTCGTCGATCACGCTCTCGCCGGCGGTCTTCACCGACTTGATCACGAGGTCGAACGTCGCGGGCTTACCGGCGAGTTCCTTGGCCTGGTAATCCTCGGGGAAGGTGACCGCGATCTGGCGCTCTTCGCCCGCGGTCGCGCCGACGATCTGGTCCTCGAAGCCCGGGATCAACCGGCCCGACCCGATCTCGACGCCCATGTCGGTGCCGGTGCCGCCTTCGAACGCGACGCCATCGGCGGTCTTGCCGACGAAATCGATGGTGACCAGATCGCCCTGCTCGGCCGCCTTGTCGCCGGCATCATCCCACTTCTTCTGACCCGTGGCGAACTTGGCGAGTTGCTCGTCGATCTCGGAGTCTGCAACGGGGATCGTCAACCGCTCCAACGTCAGCCCCTCGATCGCGGGTGCGGGCACCTGCGGCAGGACTTCCAGGCTGATCGTGACTTCGGCGTCCTTGCCGCGGGCGTAATCCTCGCCCAGTTCGACCTGCGGCTGGATCGCGGGGCGCAGCGCATGGTCGGCGATGACCTGCTGCACGCCCTGCTGGACGGCGGCGTTCAACGCATCCTGCGCCAACGCGTCGCCGTGCATCTTGCGGACCAGGTTCGCGGGCACCTTGCCGGGACGAAAGCCGGGCATGCGGACCTGCGGCGCGACCTTCTTCACCTCGGCATCGACCTTGGCGTCGATATCCTTGGCGGTGATGGTCAGGCGATAGGCGCGGCGGAGCCCTTCGTTCAACGTCTCGACAGTCTGCATGGTCGGCCTTCGGGTCTGGAGAAATGCGGTCGGGCGTGACGCTCCGTTCACGCCGTGACGAAGACTGGTGCGGGCGAAGGGACTCGAACCCCCACATCTTGCGATGGCAGGACCTAAACCTGCTGCGTCTACCAGTTCCGCCACGCCCGCATTCAGAGCCCGCCGTTGGGGGGGCGTCTATAGCAGGCAGGAGGGCGGAAGCAAGGCGGCCTTGAGGCAGCGTAGCCGGCGAAAGGACTCGCCTCCGCCCCGGCCGGCGGGTCGGCAACGCCGAACCCGTCCGACGACAGCACGGGCTTTGCCCGTGCCTCCAC
>DASVUT010000569.1:0-4568 GCA_036386955.1 Sphingomonas sp.
GCGGGCGGTTGCGCGGCCGCGACGATCACCGGGCCGCCATCTTCGGGCATGGTCATCTGCGCGACCCGCTCGCCGGGCTTCAACACCGCGCGCGCCGCCGCCGCATATGCGTCGGCGCGCAGCATCGTCTCGCCCGAGACGGCGTATCGCGACGGGTTGACCATCCGGTCCAGCGCGTCGTGCCACACCAGCGCCGATCCCGTCAGACACACGGGAATGATCACGATCGCCAGGATCAGCCCGATCCACTTGTGAACCTGAAACCAGAATCGCCACCACGCCAGCTTGCTCATCACGCAATCCCCTCAGCCGCGCTATTGCAAGTCATTCGCAGGCAAGGCAAGCCCTCATATGCGCGATCTTGGCGAACTTACACATCCCCCCACCGCCGCAGCAGATTGTGGTACACGCCCGTCAACTGCACCGTGGTCGCGTCCCCCTGCCCCCGGTCCGCCGCCACCGCCTGTGTCGCGCTGTCCAGCTCGAACAGGATACGCCGCGCCCCATCGTCCCTGACCATCGACTGGATCCAGAAGAACGATGCGGTCCGCACCCCCCGCGTCACCGGCGTCACCCGGTGCAGG
Source organism: Sphingomonas sp. (assembly GCA_036386955.1). GTDB lineage: Bacteria > Pseudomonadota > Alphaproteobacteria > Sphingomonadales > Sphingomonadaceae > Sphingomonas. The sequence continues at coordinate 585 of DASVUT010000569.1, forward strand.
CTGGACGCCGGGTACAGCACCATGTGCCCCGCCGGCAGCTTCACCACCTGCGGCCCGAACGCATCCTCGATCACCAGCTCGCCCCCATCGTAGCTGGCGGGATCGTCGAGAAACAGCGTCGCCGACAGGTCGCTCCTGATCCGGAAGTCCGTCCCCCGCCGGATTCGCACCGCATTGTCGACATGCCGCCCGAATTCCTCGCCACCCTCATACCGGTTGAACAGCGGCGGAAACACCTTGAGCGGCAGCGCCGCCGCCACGAACAGAGCCGACGCGCCCAGCGCATCGAGCACCAGCGCCCCTGCCGCCCGCGCTGCCTCGCCGTCTTCCGGCAATTGACGGTTGCGCTTGGCGAGCGCCGATTGCGGGCCGGAGGTCGCGTTCCCGTCCGCCCAATTGCCCGCGTCGATGATCGCGCGCACCCGCGCCACGTCTGCGGGGTCGAGCACATCGGGGATCGCGATCAGCATAATGCCGCCACTCCTTCCGTCCGGAACCGCGCGATCGGCGAGTGCGCGAGCCAGCCCTGCGCCTTGGCCACGAACGCCGGCGTGCCCCAGTCCCGCACCCGCGCGATCCACGTCAGCGCCTCGTCGACACGTCCCTCGTCGCCCAGCAGCCGCGCCAGATTGAACGCGCCGCGAAAGTCGCCCCCCTCCGCCGCCATGCGGTAACACGCCATTGCCCGCATCATGTCGCGCGGGTGCACCCATCCGTCCTCGGCGAAGCTACCGACATAGTTGGCCGCCTTGGCATAGCCCGCCGCCGCCGCCCGTTCGAAAAACGCCAGCGCCGCCGGCCGGTCCTGCCCGACACCTGCGCCGAGCGTCAGCAGCGTCGCATGGTTGTACATCGCCTCGACCAGCCCGCGCTCAGCCGCGATCCGGTAACAGGCCGCGGCGCGCGCCTTGTCGATCGGCGCGCCCCAGCCCAGGTCGTAACACCGCCCGACCATGTTCAGCGCCATCAGGTGATGCTGCGCCGCCGCCCGGGTGAACCACCCCAGCGCCGACACCGGATCCCCATCGTCGAGCAGCATCTGCCCCCAGACCGCCTGCGCCTCCGCCACGCCCGCCATTGCACCGTCACGGATCAACGCCACGCGCGCTTCAGGGCAGCGCAATCGCGCCGCGACATCCTCCGGCGACAGCCCGTCGAGCGCCGCGATGGACATCAGTAGCGCAGGCTCAGCGTCGCGAACGCGGTCCGCCCGGCGGCCATGATGCCGTAATGCGAGCTGAACGCCTGGGCGAAGTACCGCTTGTTGGTTACATTCTGCACGTTGACCGCAAGTTGCACCTTCTCGGTCACATCAATCCCCGCTCGCGCGTCGAAGCGCCAATAGGCGGGCACCGACCGGGCGATCACGACCGTCGCCGGCACCACGGTCGCCGCCGCCCCCGTGCCGGACACGAACCTATCATCGGCGTATCCGCCAAACACGCGGCTGGTGTAGAAGGCCCCACCCCCGACGTCGAAGCCGCCGACATCGTAATTGGTCCACAAGGTCACGCTGTGCCTGGCCGTCTGCGGGAATTGCCTACCCGTGTTCACCGAGGGCAACAGCACCGTACGCGCGGGCACCCCGCCGCCCGCCGGCAGTACGAACGCCGTCGATCCCCCGTCAACGATCTCGGCATCGAGATAGGTGTAGCCGCCAAAGACATGCCACGCAGGCGTGATCCGCCCGTTGAAGCCTAGCTCCACGCCGTCCACGCGCCGCTCGCCGATGAAAGCCACGGTGTTCACGTCGCTCAACACGCGGGCGTTGCGGGTCTCGGTACGGAACAGCGCCGCCGTCAGCGACAGTTGCTCACCGAACAGATCGGCCTTGGCCCCGACCTCGAAACTGCGCGAACGCTCCACCCGCAGCGCGTCGATCGCGGCCTGACCCGCCGCACCGCCGACCGTGCCCAGACTGTTCGTCTCCTGCCCTTCGCCGATCAGACTGTTCGGCGGCGTCGCCGATGTCGCATAGGACGCATAGACGCTGGTGTTGCGCGTCGGCTTCAGCACGAGGCCCGCTTGATAGGTGACGAAGTCGTCCCGCCGCCGCACCTCCGGCCGAACACCGCCCGCCATGGGCAACCGCACCCGTGACTCAAAGTCCTCGTAGCGGATACCCAGGTTAAGGATCAGCGCCGGGGCCAGCGTGATGCTGTCGAACGCATAAACCGCCTTGGTCTTGCCGCTGTTGAGCGTGGCCGTATCCGGCCCACCGCGCGCGATCGGGGCGGCGACCCCGCCGACGATGTTGACCCAAGGGTCGTTCGGATCTGGGTTGAACAGGTCGGCGCAGTTGAACGGCGAGACGCCGGGCGCGGTGCCGCAGCGCAGGCCCGCGGTGCCGTTATTCACCCCCGTGTTGACCACATAGGCCCCGCGCTCGGCATCCTCCCACGCGATCTCGCCACCGACGGCAAAGCTGTGCTCGATGACGCCGGTGCGGACCGTTCCCGACAGGTCGAGCTGATCGATCAGGCTTTCGGTCGAACTGAACCGAGTATTCGCGCGCCGCCATACGCGCCCGCCGGCCGTGTAGTCGTTGAACCGCCCCGTTCCCGGCAACGTCCCAGCATTGCGGTTGCCCGCCGGCACGCCGAACACATTGCCTTGGCTGTCGTCGGGCTGCGTGAAGATATAGGCCTGCGACGTGCGGCTGTACCGGGCCGTGTTGCGCAGCCGTATGACGCCGAAATCATGCTCGACGCGCACCATCGCCTGATCGGTCGATGTGTCGCGGAAATCGCGGCTAGCGAGGCCGTAGAAATTGTCCGGGGAGATCGTGCCGGTGACGCCGGCAGCGGTCGTGAACCGCCCCACCGCGGGTTCCGAATAGATCAGGCTACTGCTGCCTGCGGGCGTCGCATTGACGCTGGCGCTCGCGACATAGGCGTACGGAAAGCCGCTGTCGGGAAGCTCGTCGGTTTCCAGGTGATAATAGGTCGCCGTCAGCCGGGTCGGGCCGTCGATGCCGACCGTCAGCGACGGCGCGACACCCCAGCGCTTCTGGAACAAAGCATCGCGCCCGGCGACATCCTGGTCGTGCCACACGCTGTTCAGCCGCACCGCGACCTGATCGGCGATCTGAAGATTCAGATCGGCCGTCGCCCGCTTATAGTCGGCCGTGCCGTAGCTGATCGCCGCGTGAGCGAAATTGCCCTCGCGCGGTAGCTTGGACTGGATGTTCAGCGTCCCACCCGCAGCGCCGCGGCCGCCCAGCGTCGAATCGGAACCGCGTACGATCTGGACCTGCTCGACCGCGAAGATCTCGCGGCTCTGCGAACCGATGTCCCGCACGCCGTCCAGATAGGTCGAACCCTGGCTGTCGAAGCCGCGGATGAAGGGGCGATCACCCACCGGGTTGCCGCCCTCGGCCGCGCCAAAGGTGATGCCGGGCACCGTGCGCAATGCATCGGCGAGGCTGTTCGAGCCGCTCTGTTCAATCACCTCACGTGGCAACACAACGATCGAGCGCGGCGTATCGACCAGCGGGGCCACGGCCCTGGGATCAGCCGCGCGCCGTTCCCTTTCTCCGGTGACGACAACATCGGGCCGCTGTTCGACGTCGGATGGAACGGGGTCTTTCACGGGGTCGGCACGCGCCGGTGCGGAGACGATGAAGCCGACGCAAGACAATGCGAGAAACGATGATGCCGCCACGGATGAACCCCTTTGCTCAGGTGTTCAGCTATTGCGAGGCGTTCTCACTGTCAACGTTGTTGCGAACGATTTTCAGTCGCGATTTCGAAGAGCCATGTTCGAAGGCTGCTCGCCAGATTGGGTGGATCGCGCTGCTCGATTCGCCGTGCATCGATCGCCCCCACAAGTGCGGACAGCGGCAGCGCCCGCGCGCGCGCCGCCTGCTCCAGCGCCGTCCAGAATATCGGCTCCAGACTGATTGACGTCGCATGGCCCGCGATCGTGATCGACCGCTTGACCGGTCCGGCAAAGACACGCGGCGGGATCACGGCGATTGAGTCA